>NZ_LT608322.1 GCF_900095705.1 Fusobacterium massiliense
CTTCCATAGAAACTATCTTGATTTATATATTTAAGTCTAATTTCCATAATTTAGAAAATGTAAGTAATAGATAGCCTAAAATCTTTAAGCTATCTATTCCAAACTACTACTAAAATTACATTGAAAAAAATTTTATCCCAGCACTTTCATAATAAATAGATATATTATCTCTCTTTATTATTAAACTTTTATTTGTCTTTAAATCTTTTATATAGATATCTATATAAAATCTTCCTTCTATAGTTCCTGTTCCTACCTTGTATTTTTCATTTCTTTTTCCTAAGATTCTTAAAAATTCTTTTTGTAATGGATAAATCTTTCTAATAATTTTTTCTTTTGTTTTTTCATCAATATAGGGTTCTGCAAAATCTTCTAAGTCATTTATATTTTTATTTATTTCTGCTGTTCCTATTACTTCATCATTAATACGGAAATTAATTTTTTCTAATTCTAAATTTATTGGTTCTGTATATTCTACTGATAAATCTGCATTATATTCAAAACTCATATCTTTTAATTCAGGGTAATCTTTTAATTTTACTTTACCTGTTTGATCTAAAATACTATAATTATTTTGAGGAACTATGTATGCATATTGTGATATAAAAGCTATGAAACTTAATAATAAAATTCCACTTATAGAAAATATCCATATTAATTTTTCTTTTAATTTCATTCTTCTTTCTCCTAATTTATAAACTATTTTTAGTTTATCATTTTATAAATTTCTTTTTTTCTTTTATTTTCAGCTGTTTCTTCAATTTTATTTATAATTTCTTTTAATTCATTAGATGATACACTATCTTTTTCTCTTGTATTTAATTCATTCCTTATTTCATCATAATTATTTTGAATTTTATATCCCAAAAAAAGATCTCCTATTTTCTCTCTTTCTTCCCTTCTTGTTGGATCATTTGGACCTGTTCCATACTTTTTCCACAAATTAACATCTTTTAGATGACTTACAAAATCTATTGGATTTTTTACTACACTTTTATATGTATGAAAATTGTAAGTCCCTACAACTATTGGGTCATATACTGGTTTATTATTTTGGTCTAATATTAGTTCATATCCATCTTCATTAACGAACTTTTTATAACGATTTGTTTTACCAAATTTAAAATACAATTCTCCATTTATTTTTTCTATATTATGGTATATTGCTTCTTCTGCTTTTATTTCAGTTAATTTTAATTTTTCTCCATTATCTCTTGTGATTTCAATATAACCTTCACCAATTTTATCAATAGTCTTTGCTTTTACAAAGTGTTTAGCTTGATAAAAATAATAATTTGTTTGTTCTCTATATTCAGCATCTTTTGAATATTTATCCCAATCAATTTTATAATAACCTTTTCCATAATTTTTATCAATAGTTTCCTGTAATTCTTTCTCGGTATAAGTTTTACTTGGAAATTTTGTAAGAGGTTTAGCAATTTTAGCTTTTGCCATTTCTATTCTTAGATCTTTTCTATAATCATTATAACCATCATTAGATTTGTCTCCAACCTTTTCTCCAACATCAGCATTACTTAAATCTATTCCATCTGTTGATAATTTTATCTTACTGTTGTTATCTTCTCCAAACTTTTTCTTTACATATTCATTTGCTGGTCTTCCTAAAGTTTCTAAACCTTCTTCATCATTTGAATTATCTTCTGCTACTTTCTTATCTTGTCTTCCT
>NZ_LT608323.1 GCF_900095705.1 Fusobacterium massiliense
AAATGGTAATTATCCTAATCCTAAAATTAAAAATTTAGCACTAAAAACTGTTTCTAAACTATATAAAGAAAATAAAAGATTTTTCTTTAATGTAGGTTCTGGTAATGTTAATTCTCCTAAAGGAATTATAAAATATTTAGGTAGATATCTCGCTCGTGCACCTATTGCTGAATACAAAATTATCAATTACGACAATAAACAAGTTACTTTTTTCTTTAATGATTTAGCTGATAATAAAAAGAAAAAATATGTAACTATGGATATAGATAAATTTGTTCAACAAGTTCTTATTCATTTACCACCCAAAAATTTTAAGATAATTAATAGATTTGGTTTTTATGGGCGCAATATCTCAACAAAGTTAAAAGATACAATTAAAAAGTACAAAAAAAGATCTTCTAAATATGAATATTCTTTTTTTGTAAAACAATCTATTGAAACATTTGATGTACATCCTTTTATGTGTCCTCATTGTAAAATTATGATGGATAAACAAGAAATCTATGTAAGTGCTAATTGGTATGGTCGGACCATACATAAAATTTATTTCTAATAGTTCTCTAATGACCATTTTCATTAGAGCTTTTTGTCATGCAATTTTTTTAATTATTTTAAATATTTCTATAAATATTATCTTTTTACTTAAACCGATATCTTCACATTTCTTTTTTTATTTGACCTCTTTAAATTTATACTTTCCTATAGAAAAAATAAAAAGTCAGTTGAGATTTTTAACAAATCTACAACTGACTTTTTTGTATATATTAGATAGGTAATTTATGAATGATTATAGAGAAAATAACCATACATAGAGTTGCAAGTGGTTGTGTAGCTCCATAAGATATTGCTGGTTCATCAGAATCTAGTGCATCTATAGCTGCTCCTAAACCTGGTGCTGATGTCATTCCACCTGTTATAGCTCCTGATAATAGAGTCCAGTTTACATGGAAAACATAGTGTCCTAACAAGAATCCAAATAGAACAGATAAAATTGCTACAAGTGCTGAAACAACTGCTATCATAATTCCATCTCCAGTAACAGCTTCAACAACACGGAAACCATAGTTTAATCCTGTTCCTGCTAAGAAAATTGATAGGAAATATGTTCTCATTTTTCCTAAAACAACAGAATCCATACGGAAGTTGATAGGTCCAATTTTTCCAATAGATCCTAAAATCAATGCAACTATGATTGCTCCACCAATACTTCCTAATGAAAATGTTCCTAGAGGTCCCATTGCAATTTTAATACTTCCTAAAAAATATCCTAAGAATGCTGCTATTGAGAAACCTACGAAGTCCATTTTAACTTCTGGGATAGTATTTTTTTCTGAATCTTTAACATTGCTTAAATCTATTTTCTTTTGAGCAAAGTATTTTTCTTTTTCTTTTTCAACATCAAATCTAAAGATTCTTGGAATGAAATTAATACCTAAAATTAAGAATAATACTCCAAATGGATATCCAATTGAGTGTCCTACTCCAACCCCAGCTTTTGCTTCAGTTACATATATTTCAGTATCTTCTGCTGATAGACTTGTTGTGTTTTCAACTGTCATCTTTTCTGGAATTGCTTCATTTTTTAATTTTGCATCTCTTTCTTTTGCATTATTAATTATAGCTAATATCTTTACTTTTGTTCCTTCATCTAGATTTTCAAAATTAGCTGCTGAATGTTTTGATTCAGATTCTGAAGATTCAGTTGCTGCTGCAAGTCCTGCTGAACTTGTCAAAGCTCCTGTGTAAGTTCCTGTTATTTGGTAAGGACTCATGTTCTTTAATGCTTTTGAGAAACCATAAGATGCTACTGCACCAACAAATGGAATAAATATAGCTAAGATTACAAATTGTTTTCCAAACTTAGTAATAGCATACTTCATATCTTTAGCTGCTAAAAGCCCTGTTCCAACTATGAAAATAAGTAGTGATAAATTCATTATAGAACTATCTATAATATTTCCCTTTAGTACATTTTGAGCTTTTGTAAAAAATTTACTTCCTTCTGGAATTGTTACTGCATATTTTGTTAGAAAATACCCGACAAATAAACCAATGAATAAAGTCCCAGTAATCCCAAAATTAAATTTCTTAAACTTTATATCTCCAAATAAGTTTCCTAAAGTCATAGTGAAAAATAATAAAACCAATGAATTAAAAATAAAACCGACCAAATCAAATTGCATAAAAATCCCTCCTTAAGTAAAAAATTTAAATTTGTTATATATTATCACATTTTTCAATAATTTTAAAACTTTTTATTTGCAACATTAATAATTTACTGTTTTTATTCTACTATATTAAATTACTTTCAATTTATTATTTAAATTATTATAAATAAAATCTCTGACCGAAGAGCCTATCTTCATTGAGCTCGTAGAACTCATACGGCTGTCAAGAGACTAATAAGTATTTATATTTATACTTTTCTATAGAACAAAAAAATGCACTTTTATTCTTATTTTAAGACTATCAGTGCATTTTAATTTATTTTTTTATTATTTTATTTTATTTTTTTATATTATAGAAAGCATTTTTTCCTGAATATTTAGCTACAGACCCTAATTCTTCCTCAATTCTTAACAATTGGTTATATTTAGCCATTCTATCAGTTCTTGAAGTTGAACCAGTTTTTATTTGACCAGCATTTGTTGCAACAGCAACATCAGCTATAGTAGCATCTTCAGTTTCTCCAGATCTATGAGATACAACGGCTGTCATATTTGCTCTTTTAGCCATTTCTATAGCATCTAAAGTTTCTGTTAATGTTCCTATTTGGTTAAGTTTTATAAGTATAGCATTTCCTGCTCCTAACTCTATTCCTTTTTTCAATCTTTCTGTGTTAGTAACAAATAAATCGTCTCCAACTATTTGAACTCTATCTCCTATGGCTTTAGTTAATTTTACCCAACCTTCCCAGTCATCTTCACCAAGACCATCTTCTATTGATACTATTGGATATTTTTTTGTTAATTCTTCATACCAAGCTATCATTTCATCAGTAGTTCTTACAACTCCACCTTCTCTTTTAAAATGATATTCGTATTTTCCATTAACTTCTTTACAAAATTCGCTTGAAGCAGCATCTAAAGCAAAAGTAATATCTTTTCCTAATTCATACCCTGCTGCTTTTACGGCTTCACTAATTAAAGCTAAAGCTCCTTCAGTTCCTTGAATTTTAGAAGGTGCATATCCTCCTTCATTTCCAACATTTGTTGAATCTCCGTTAGCTTTTAAAATTTTTCCTAAGTGATGGAAAATTTCAGCTCCCATTTGCATAGCTTCTCTGAAATCTTTAGCTCCAACTGGTTGAATCATAAATTCTTGTAAATCTACTGCTGAGTCAGCATGTGCTCCACCATTTAAGATATTCATCATAGGTAAAGGTAATTCTTTTGCATTTACCCCACCTAAATATTTATATAAAGGTTGTCCTAATGCTTCTGCTCCGGCTTTTGCAACTGCTAAAGACACACCTAATATAGCATTTGCTCCTAATCTTCCTTTATTTGGTGTCCCGTCTAATTCTATCATAGTATTATCTATTGCAACTTGGTCTAAAGCATCCATACCTAAAAGAGCTTCTCTTATTTCTGTATTAACATTAGTTACCGCTTTTAAAACTCCTTTTCCTAAGTATCTTGATTTATCTTCATCTCTTAATTCAACTGCTTCGTGACTTCCTGTTGACGCTCCAGAAGGAACTGCTGCTCTTCCTTTTGCACCACATTCCAAAACTACGTCAACTTCAACAGTTGGGTTCCCTCTCGAATCTAATATTTCTCTACCGATTACATCTACTATTCTAGTCATTTTTCCTCCTAATTTTTATTATTACATTTTTATTTGAATAACTTTTATTGAGTTAGTTGTTCCTTGAATAAATACACTTTCTCCACAAGTTGCAATTATAATATCTCCATTTTCAACTAAATTTAATCTCTTAGCAACAGACTCTGCTAACACAAAAAATTCTTCCAATGTTCTAGGAGAAGCATCTACATGTGGTATAACTCCTCTAGTTAAAATTAATTGATTTGCTGTTTTTTCATTGTTTGTTATTGCTAAAATATTTGCTTTAGGGAAGTATCTTCTCATATCTCTAGCTGCTCTTCCTGATTCCGTTGCAACAACTATAAGTTTGGCATTCAATCTGTCACTTATATCAGCACTTCCTTCTGCCACAGCTGAAGTTATATCATAAGAGTTTACAACTTCACTTACATAAAATGCAGGTATAGTTGGGTCTGTTTTCGTAGCTATTCTATTCATTACTTCAACAGCTTCTAATGGATACTTACCTTTAGCTGTTTCTCCAGATAGCATAACAGCATCTGTTCCATCAATAATTGCATTTGCAACGTCATTTGCTTCTGCTCTTGTCGGTCTTGGATTTTTTATCATTGAATCTAGCATTTGAGTAGCAGTTATAACTATTTTCCCTGCCTTATTACATTTTTTTATCATCATTTTTTGTGCAAATGGAACTTCTTCAGCTGGAATTTCTACACCTAAGTCTCCTCTTGCAACCATTATTCCATCAGATTCAGCTAAAATTTCATCAAAATTATCAAGACCTTCTTGATTTTCTATTTTTGAAATTATTTGGATTCTTTCTCCACCATTTTCAACTAAAACTCTTCTAACTTCTTTAACATCTTCTGCTTTTCTAATAAAAGAAGCAGCAACAAAGTCTATATTATTTTTACAACCAAATTTTAAATCTTCTATATCTTTTGTAGCAAGTGCTGGTAAATTAACTGAAACATTTGGTAAATTAATTCCTTTATTTTCTCCTAATTCTCCACTATTTCTTGCAACACAAATAACTTCGTTCCCAACTATTTCTTGAACATCCATTTCAAGTAATCCATCATCAACTAGAACAACATTTCCAACCTTTAGATCTTTTGCAAAATTTTCATAAGTTACTGCAACTCTTTCATTATTTCCAATAACTGTTTTATCAGTAGTAAAAGTAAATTTTTGACCAGCTTGAATACTTACATCTTTTCCACCTTCTAATTTGATTGTTCTTATTTCAGGTCCTTTAGTATCCAACAATAAAGCTGCTCTTTTCCCAGTTTCTGCTATAGCTTTTCTTAAATTTTCTATTCTAGCTCCATGTTCTTCATAATCCCCGTGAGAGAAATTTAATCTCATCACATTCATACCTCTATTTAATAACTCTTTTAATGTTTCTACTGATTCCGTCTTAGGACCAATTGTACAAACTATCTTTGTTTTCTTCAAGTTGCTCACCTCTTACATTTTTTATTTCTATAAATTTTATAACAATATTTTAATTTTATCAAGTAAATATAAGATTATTTTTTGTTCATTTTTGCATATTTATTTTATTTTTATTTTTACTTATCATAAAAAATATAAATTTTAGTTCAAAAATAAAGTAAAAATAAATTTAAACTTCTTTTATTACTTAGATTTATATTTTCCTTATTAAATAAAGTCTCCTGACAGCTATATGACTCTTCCGAGCTCACCGAAATTCTCTCCAGAGTAATACAGACCTCGGAGACTAATTTTCATATTAAATTTATACTTTACTATATAATAACAAAAAAAAGAGAAGCATTAGCTTCTCTTCATTCATAGCTTGGCAAATCCATACTCTCCCAGGCCGCTTCCAGCCAAGTACCATCAG
>NZ_LT608324.1 GCF_900095705.1 Fusobacterium massiliense
TATACTCCTTAGAAAGGAGGTGATCCATCCGCACGTTCCCGTACGGATACCTTGTTACGACTTCACCCCAATCGCTAATCACACCCTCGGAGCATCCCTCCTTACGGTTAGGCCTGCTACTTCAGGTGCAACCAACTCTCGTGGTGTGACGGGCGGTGTGTACAAGACCCGAGAACGTATTCACCGCAACATAGCTGATTTGCGATTACTAGCGATTCCAACTTCATGTACTCGAGTTGCAGAGTACAATCCGAACTAAGAATAGTTTTCTGAGATTAGCTCCCCCTCGCAGGTTTGCGACTCTCTGTACTACCCATTGTAGCACGTGTGTAGCCCAGCGTATAAGGGGCATGATGACTTGACGTCATCCCCACCTTCCTCCTGCTCATCGCAGGCAGTATCGCATGAGTCCCCAACTTAATGATGGTAACATACGAAAGGGGTTGCGCTCGTTGCGGGACTTAACCCAACATCTCACGACACGAGCTGACGACAGCCATGCACCACCTGTCTTTAGGTTTCCCCGAAGGGACACTGACATATCTCTACGTCATTCCTAAGATGTCAAACGCTGGTAAGGTTCCTCGCGTTGCGTCGAATTAAACCACATGCTCCACCGCTTGTGCGGGTCCCCGTCAATTCCTTTGAGTTTCATACTTGCGTACGTACTCCCCAGGCGGATTACTTATCGCGTTAGCTTGGGCGCTGAGGTTCGACCCCCAACACCTAGTAATCATCGTTTACAGCGTGGACTACCAGGGTATCTAATCCTGTTTGCTACCCACGCTTTCGCGCTTTAGCGTCAGTATCTGTCCAGTAAGCTGGCTTCCCCATCGGCATTCCTACAAATATCTACGAATTTCACCTCTACACTTGTAGTTCCGCTTACCTCTCCAGTACTCTAGTTAACCAGTTTCCAACGCAATACGGAGTTGAGCTCCGCATTTTCACATCAGACTTAATTAACCGCCTAGACGCGCTTTACGCCCAATAAATCCGGATAACGCTTGTGACATACGTATTACCGCGGCTGCTGGCACGTATTTAGCCGTCACTTCTTCTGTTGGTACCGTCACTTTCTTCTTCCCAACTGAAAGCACTTTACATTCCGAAAAACTTCATCGTGCACACAGAATTGCTGGATCAGACTTTTGGTCCATTGTCCAATATTCCCCACTGCTGCCTCCCGTAGGAGTAAGGGCCGTGTCTCAGTCCCCTTGTGGCCGTTCACCCTCTCAGGCCGGCTACCCATCATCGCCTTGGTGAGCCGTTACCTCTCCAACTAGCTAATGGGACGCAAAGCTCTCTCACAGCGCATATAGCTTTCATAATCAAATGATGCCATTCGATCATAATATTCGGTATTAGCATTCGTTTCCAAATGTTGTCCCAAACTGTGAGGCAAGTTCTTTACGCGTTACTCACCCGTCCGCCACCCAAACCGAAGTTCAAGTAGACTTGCATGTGTTAAGCATTCTGTCAGCGTTCATCCTGAGCCAGGATCAAACTCTTCGTTCAATCTTTTTTAAAGCTCATTTGCTTTTTTTGTTTACACCAAATTTATGGTTGCTTTTTGTCTTTTCTCTATTCTGTTGTTAATGTCCTTTGTCATATCGACTTCCATAATGATATCACTCTTTATGGTTTATGTCAATATTTTTTTTACTTTTTTTCACTTTTTTTCTTTATTGTTTTTTTCTTTTTTAATTTCAATATTTTTTACTTTTTTTTAATAAATAAATAATTTTATTTTTTTATATAGATTATAAAAGTAAAAAGCCGTACCCAATAGCACGGCTTTGATTACTAAGATTTAAAAACTATTTTTGAGTTACAGTAACTACTGCTTCTTTAAGGTCACCTAAAGTAAAGTTTCCTTCTTCACCTTTGATATGGATTTCATTTCCATTTTCATCAGCATATCTTTCACCGTCAGCAGATTCAGCTGCTTTTAATTCATATGCAGTTCCTGCTTCATCAGTTACAGTTGCAACACCGTCAGCGATTGATACAGTGAATACCTTTCCATCTTCAGTTTTAGCTTCATAAGTTACTGCAGTTGCTTCTGCTGGTGCAGCTGCTTCTGCTGCTGGTTGTTCAGCAGGTTTTTCCTCAGTTTTTTGTCCACAAGCTACTAAAAATAAACTCATAGCTAGTGCTAACATAGCAAATTTTTTCATCTTTATAATCCCTCCTTGATTTTATTTCGTTATAATACATCATTTTTTTCTAAAAATCAAGCTTTTTTTTATTTTTTTTAAAATTTTATTTATGTTTGTTTTTTGAATTTTTTAATTTCTTTTTTATGCTATGTTTGTTTTTAAAACACTTTTATTCTTTTTGAATTAACTCTTTAAATAAGCTTGATAAAAAAAATGAATATTTTATATTTTATTAATATATTAAAGAAATTTAACTTTAGTAATTATTTACTATAAAAATATATCAAAATACAAACATAATAAAATACAAACATAATAAAGAATTCTTACATTTTATCTTTTATTTCTGCCAACTTTTAACATAAATATAGAAATAAGAATTAACACTACACTTATCACATGAGGAGCTCTAAATCCAAAAAACATTAAATCTTCTGCCCTAAAGAAACTTACAAGAACTCTATTTATCGAATAGATTATAATATACCACCACCATAAATAACCAACCGGTCTATTTTCTTTTTTTCTAAGAACAAACCAAATTATGAAAAACCCAATCAAATTTAAGACTAATTCATAAAGCATAGCAGGGTGTAATGCTAAATTTGAAAACTCACTTCCTGCTGGAGAACTCACTGGAAATACAACCCCCCATGGAACTAAGTCTTTAAAAGAACTTTTCTCTGTAACAGATAATCCTAGATAATAATTATACCATTCATAAAACTTTGGTTTCAAATTAAATATTACAGAAAGAGGTGTGAAAGTTGGAACACCGTGAACTTCTCCATTCATAAAATTTCCTATTCTACCTATAGCCTGTCCTAAAATAAAAGGTGCAGCTGCAAAATCTCCTAATTTTAGGGGATTTATCTTTTTTATTTTTCCATATATTACTGTTCCAATAATTCCACCAATAATTCCACCGTGTATAGCCATTCCACCATGCCAAACAGCTGGTATTTCAGCCGGATATTGTAAATAATGGTTTAAATTGAATAAAACATAATATATTCTACCTCCAATAAGTCCAGATATAATGGCTACAAAAGCATAATTCTCAATCAATTCTGAATTAAAACCTTCATCTTTTGCCATCTTTTTAGCTATAGATATTCCTGTTATAAAAGCTATGGCATACATAAGCCCATAGTAATGTATTTCAAAATTTCCTATTTTCAAAAGTATTGGATTCATCTAATTTCTCCTTTTTTATATACTTAACCACATTTGAATTATTGAAAATACTATAATGCCTTCAATAAAAAACAGTGTTCTCTCTCTGTAATTTTTTAACAAATAATTTATTCCTTTAGAAAATATCACCAAACCTGCCCCTACTCCTAAGGCTAAAACTATCAATGGAATAAATATTATATAATTTTTATCTTTTAATGCTAAAGATAAAGAAGATATTAAATAAACTACATTATAATATTCTCCAAGCATCATCAACAAAAGTGAACCAGATATTCCAGGTATTATCATAGCCCCTGCTGCAACAAGTCCACAGAAAAACAATTTTATTAAATATGAAGTTGCAAAGTTAGTGTTTTCTACAAGTTGAATAGTTACAGCTCCTGTTGTTTTATCTCCAAATTTTAAACTTAAAAATATAAACACTATCATAATTATTGCACCATATATAAAAGAAAGTATATTTTTTCTTTTCTTATAATCTAGACCTTTTACAATATAAGGTATAGATGGCAATATAAGTAATGTAAATACTCCAACTGTTATTTTTGGAAAATTAGTTATGGAGTATTTTATTAAATTTGCAAACAAGAATATTCCTGTCCCTGCTCCAATTAAAACTACCAACAAATAAAGAAAATAAGAAACTTTAGTCTTCCTATCTACCAAGAAAAAATTTCCTATTTTTTCTGTTATTGGGTCATATACATTAAGCATAACAGCTAAAGTTCCACCTGACACTCCTGGAATAATATTTGCTATCCCTATAATAATTGATTTCAAAAAAAGTAATAACATTAATCAAAACTCCTTATCTTTTAAAAATTCTTTTTATTCTCAATGGAGATATAGCTATTAAAAGCTCAAGCATACTACAACCTGTCTTAGCTTTTATTTCATTTGGTCTATGATATATTTGAACAGGGTCTCCAACATTTACTCTATCATCTACTTCTATAAAAGAATAGTCCATAGTTACTTGAGATACAGTGTATTCTTTTTTATTTATTAAGCAAACTGTATGTAAATTTGCCTTTAAAAAACCATCTCCATATCCTAATTTTATTTTAGCTATTTTTTGTGTACTAGTATTTAAACTATCTAAGCCTTCGTAAGCTATATATTTTAACTCATCAACATAGCTAACTGAAGCAACTCTCCCCATAAGACCTGTAAAAACCGGCTTTAACTCCATATCATAAAAACCTGCCTCTTGAAGTCCATACATAAGCATCCCAGTTCTTAAATGAGTTACAATTTCACAGTCATAATTAAAAATTCCAGCCGCATTTTGTAAATGTATCATTTGAAAATTTGCTTTTCCAAAACTATTTACAAGCTCAGTAAATTTTTTAATCAATTCTAAGCCATCATCATAACTAGATGAAAAAAGATGTGAATATATTCCCATAAATTTTAAACTATTATATTTAACAATTTGTTTTACTTCATCAACTTCTTCATATTTTATCCCATTTCTTCCATAACCAAAGTCTATTTTTAATGATAATCTCTCACTATCTATTTTATTAGCCAAGAAATCTTTTAAATCTTTTATATTGTTTACACTAGGACATATTTGCTTATATTTATTTATAATTTCAATATCTTCAACACTTTCTAAGACTAAAATTCTAAAATCTTCGATAGAATATTCTTTTAAATACTCTATAACAGATATTGCTTCTGAAAATCTAGCTGTTGCCCATGTTTTTATTCCAAAATCATATAGTGCTTTTGAAATTTGAAGTATATCATGCCCATACGCATTTGCTTTTATAATTGGTAACAATTCTTTTCCTCTATAATTTTTTAAATAATTAATATTTGAATATAAAGCCTTTTTATCTAATTCCATATAAAATGAAGTATCCATTTTCAATCCTCCGGTAAATTTACTAATTATTTTATCTTAGTATTATATCATAGATTAATAAATTTTATTAGTTTTATATCCTCTTGTATTATTCCATATTTACTGATAAAATGAAAGCTGTCTAAAAATATAAAAATATGAAAAGGAGTTTTATTATGAATGTTAATGATGTACTTGCAGCTCTAGGCGTTGTATTAAATGGTATACCTCAAGCTTTACTCGCTGCATCTTATGGTTTTTCTTCTGTTCCGACGGCTTTTGGTTTTATACTTGGAGCAGCAGCTTGTTTGTTTTACGGTTCTGCTATTCCAATTTCATTCCAGGCAGAAACTATAGCACTTGCTGGAATTTTAGGTAAAGATATTAGAGAAAGATTATCTATAATATTTTTCTCTGGGGTTACTATGGCACTTTTAGGAATAACTGGATTTTTATCTTCCATTGTTAATTTTGCAGGTGAAAATATAATAAATGCAATGATGGCTGGTGTTGGGCTTATGCTAACTAGAATTTCTTTACAAGGTTTAAAAGAAAGTAAGGTTGTAACAGCCTCATCAATTTTTTCAGCTTTCATTACTTATTTTTTCTTTGGACAAAATTTAGTTTATACTATAGTTGTTTGTGTGATTTTTTCTAGCTTAGTTGCCAATATATTTAAAATTAATTTTGGTGGTGGAATTATAGAAAATTATAAAAAAATTGAAATAAAAAAACCTATAATTAACTTAAATGTAATAAGAGGAGCTTTAGCTTTAGCTTGTTTGACTATAGGAGCAAATATTGCTTTTGGTAATATTACAGCCTCTATGACAGGTAAATATACTGCAAACATAGACCAATTAACTATTTATTCTGGACTTGCAGATGCAGTATCTTCTTTATTTGGTGGAGGTCCTGTTGAAGCTATAATTTCAGCTACTGCTGCTGCCCCTAATCCTTTATTAAGTGGTGTCTTAATGATGTTAATTATGGCTACTATACTATTCTTTGGTCTATTACCAAAAATTAGTAAATATATTCCTGGACACTCAGTTCATGGATTTTTATTTATACTAGGAGCTGTTGTTACTGTGCCAACTAACACTGCTATGGCTTTTTCAACTGGAAGTCCTCAAGACTACATTGTAGCTGCAACTGCTATGGCTGTAACTGCTGCAAATGACCCTTTTATTGGATTACTTGTAGCTCTTATTGTTAAATATATATTTGTTTTATTCTAATTAGGGAGGAAAATAAAAATGGATTATTACACTTTGAAAATTGGAGATTTAGAAAGAAAATTACCTATTATAAAATTATCAGAAGACTTATCAATAGCAAGTTTTGTTATTTTAGGAGATACTGAAATTGTAGAAAAAACTGCTCCTTTAATAGCAGAAAAATTACCTAAAATTGATTATATAGTTACAGCTGAAGCTAAGGGAGTTCCTTTAGCCTATGAAATTTCTAAAATTTTAAATCTAAAATCATATATAGTGGCAAGAAAAAGCGTAAAAGCATATATGAAAGATGTAATTGAAGCTGAGGTTAATTCTATTACAACAACTAATCCACAAAAAATGTATTTAAATGGAGAAGATGCTGAAAAAATTAAAGGTAAAAATATAGCTTTAGTAGATGATGTAATTTCAACAGGTGAGTCTCTTTCAACTATCGAATATCTTGTCAAAAAAGCTGGAGGAAATGTGGTTGCTAAAGCAGCAATACTTGCAGAGGGAGATGCTAAAAATAGAAAAGACATCATTTTTCTACAAGAATTACCTTTATTTTAAATAATTTAGATTTTTAAACTAAATAAAGTCTCTTGATAGCCGTATGAGTTCTACGAGTTCAATAAACACAGACTCTTCAAACTAATACGGATATCAGAGACTATTTTTTATGATTTTTTTATATTTAATTATTAAAAATACCTAAAATTTAATAATACAACTTATCTTTTTTTAAATGAAATATACAATTATTTATTAACTATCTCATCAATCCAATCAAATAGTTCTTCAAGGTCATAATCTCCACCATGTCCTTGTCCCCAAGGAGAAAAGAAATCAACTTTTTTACCTATATTTTTTAATTTTAAAGATAAAATTACAGGTATAGCTAAAGATGTATCCTTATCTATAATTCCATGTCTAATTCTCCAATATTTAGGAGACTCAGGATTTTCTATGTAATTCATTGGATTCATTAATTTTATAATATTTGAATCAGCTTTCTCTTCTGAAAATTTTTCTTTATAAAAATTAGCAAAATGCTTATTATCCACTATCTTAGTTCCAAAAAGATTATTTTCTCCAGAATCTAAATTAAAGGAATCAAAAGCTGGAGGTGTTTTCATTCTATCTCCTGATTTTATAAATTTATCCCAATCAGCTGATACAACTTTTGAATTTTCAAATATTAAATATTTTTCATTTTTCAAGTCTTTTCCCTCAGATATTGCTTTATTAGCTGAATCTTTTAACACAGTTGACAAATAATTTTTAAAACTTCCATTTCCTTCTTCATCTAAATATAAAGTATTTCCATTTTCATCTTTTAAAGAAAGATTATTTAAATAAATTGAAAAAAGCGGTTTTAGAGTATTTGAAATTTCTATTTCATTTTTATTTAATTCACCCTTTTGAATAGAACGTTTAAGACTTCTATCATTGAATTCCTCAGAGCTCGTATTTCTTGTTATAATCATTTTTGAATAATTATTTATACCATTAAATTGCCATTCATATGCTATGTCTGCATTTTCTAAATTTGTAATAGGACAATATGATGAAACTGCATAGATATCATCTCTCCCTTCAACTGCTCCAATTTCATCTAAATATTTATTATAATCTTTAGAATTAGCACTAGCTCCTAAAAGAGCTGATAGAGCTCCTCCTGCACTTGTTCCATTTGAAATAATTTTTTCTGCATTACCCGGCATATCTTTATCATTGTAATGTAAATATCTTACTACTGCTTTTAAGTCTACTATACCTGCAGGAGCTTTTCCGGTATATAAACCTTCTTTATCTGTCAATGTTCTACCTCTTAATGCAGGAGAAACTACAACATATCCTTTTGATAAAGCATATAAAATAGAATTTGGACTCCCATCTTTTTTTAAATCAGGTTTTTCTATTTTACCCGGCATATATCCCCCAACAGAATTAGGTAAAAATATCGGAGCCGTTTCCGAGTTATATTTTCCTATGCTCTCATTTTTAAAATATTCTTCAGGAATATATACATTCATACTTTGATAAGCTATATCAACAGGTTTAGCAACATAAATTATATTTTCAAAAGAACAATATTTTATATTTTTCCCATTTATACTAGCTTCCTTTATTAAATAATTATTCTTATCAAATTTTAACTTACTATTGATAGAAATTTCTTTCTCTTGTGAAAATAATAAAGTTGAAAAAAGATTAAAAAATAAAAATAGATTTAATTTTCTCATAAAAAAATTCCTCCTAAAATAATATAAAAATAATTTATTACAATTGATTTAATATTAATAAATAAAAAATTGTTCCAAGCAAAATTGATAGCATCAAATTTCTTTTCAAAACTTGTAATATAGTTAAAACAATTAAAGTTAAAATCTCTGGTATACCATATGGATAAATAGAGAATTTTACTGTACTAAAACAGAAGCAAAACAAAATTGCCATTAATGAGAATGGCAAGTATTTTTCATAATATTTTAAAATATTAGGTAAATCTCTTTTCGAAAAGATAATATGAGGTAAAGTTCTTGTAATTATAATGCTAAGAGCAATAACTAAAATAATTATAAAAATTTCTAAGCTACTATACATTAAATTTTACCCCCTTTGTTTGTAGCTAATTTTTTCTTAAGTAAAAGTAAAGCTAACATTGAAAAAATTATTGCTAGTAATATAAAATTATTCCCTACTAACAAAAATGCAGCAACAGAACAAAATAATCCTACTGTTGTCGGTACATAAGATTTATCAAGCAATAATTGTGACAACATAACTAAAAAGAAAAACTCAGTTATTACATAATCTATTCCTGGAATAGATATTGAAATAAAGCCTCCGACTGTACATCCTAAAACCCAACTAGCATAAGCTATAAATGCTATCCATAGCATTGTTTTTGTTCTATTTAAATAATTAGGTATTTTGGAACTTGTAAAGACTGAATAAACTTCATCTGTAAGTGTCAAAACTAAAAAAATATATTTTAAACAAGATTCTTTCTTTATTTTTTTAAATTCATCTATATGTGTCAAGCCATAAAAAATATACCTTGAGTTTACAAATAGTGAAATTAAAAATATACTAAATAAAGGTGTATGATTTTTTAAAAATCCCACCATTAATATTTGAATAGAACCCCCATATATTAAAAGTGCTGATAAAAAAGACCATAATGGTCCATATCCAACTTCTTTCATTAGTATACCAAAAGCAACACCTATAAATATATAAGCAAAACTTATAGGAAGTACTTTTTTCATTGCAAATTTAAATTCTTCCATAAAACACCCCAACAATAAATATTAATGGCGTTTATTATATCATATATTTAAAAAACAATAAAAAATATATTTTAAAAATTTTTAACAAATTTTATAAAATAAATAAAGTCTCTTGACAGCCATATGAGTTCTACAAGCTCAATGAACACAGGCTCTTCGAACTAATATGGACATCAGAGACTAATTTTTATTTTTTAATTTTATACTTTTCTATAGATTAAAATTAATAAAATTTAAATCCCTTTTGTTTGTTTTATTCGGTAGTCTAATTCAATAAAATCTATTATTCTAGCTTGTCTATGAAATTCTTTTCCTTGATAAAATAATATTACTACTGGAGAAGAATACAAATTTAACTGTCCCACTGCTTCTGGCATTGTTTCTGCTTGAATATAGTAAGCTGGATAGTTATTTTCATCAATTATTTCTTTAACTTTTGGAAAATCTACTTCACATACAGAACAATTTTCTGTTTTTATATATAATAAAAATTTTTCTTCTGTCTTAATTTTATCTAATAGCTCACTGTAATTTTTTATTCTATTCATTAAAATTCTCCTTTTCTATCTTTTATATAAGAAAAATACAATTGCTATTAAATGTAGAATAGCAGCAATATCTATAAATATATGCCATATTGTATGATAGTATTTTTTATAATCTTTCATAAAAAAATAAGTTCCTATCGAATACATAAGTCCACCAAGAATAATTAATATTAAAAAAACTAAATTTGCTTTTTTTACTAAAGTTGGAAAGAAAAATATGGCAATCCAACCCATGACTAAATAAAGAGTTAAACTTAATTTTGGCATACTTTTGGTTGATATTGATTTATATAAAACACCAATCAAAACTATTATCCACTGTATAATAACTATTAAAATCCCTTTCCAACCACCAATAATTACTAAAGCTACCGGTGTATAACTTCCAGCAATTGCCACATATATAAAAATATGGTCAAGCACTCTAAATACGACTTTATGTGAACTATTGTATTCCATTGCATGATACAAAGTTGAACTCATAAACATTAAAAAAAGCGAAATTAAAAATATACTTATCCCAGTAGCTTCTGTGTATCCACCATGAGAATATCCCCAAATACTTCCAATAGGAAGTAAAACTAAAGTTGCAACAGCCATTATTCCATGACTTATTACATTTGCAAGTTCTTCTGAAAAAGAAAGTTTTCTATCTAAATCCATAAAAATACATCCCCTACTTTATTAATTATTTCATCTATATTTATCATATTTATAATCTATAAATATTAATGTGACTTATTATATCATATATAGAAAAAAATGTTATAATAATAAGAAGGTTTTAAAATGCCATAATACTATATGAGATTTAGGAGGCTAATATATGAAATTATTAAATATACAAATAAAAAATTGGCAACTATTTTCAAATATAAGACTAGAATTAAAAGATTTTTTAGTTTTTACTGGAAATTTTAATAGTGGGAAATCTGCATTTTTTAAGGCTATGCTTTTCTTTTTTCAAGTTTGTAGTTTACATAAAGACGACATTAAAGATATAACTAAAGATGTTGAAATAAGTGGAACTTTTAAAAATGATAATGGAGATTTATTTAATTTAAAACTCACAAGAAAATTTAATGAAAAAGAAAAGTATTATATAAATAACAATATATCTAAAAAATCCGAATCTAGTTGGCACGAGATAACAGAAAAAGAATATAAAAAGTACATTTCAAAAATATCTTTATTCTACATACCTGCTAACTTAGATTTAGAACAACTAAAATACTTGTTAAACAAGCTTTTTGAAAGAAAAGGCTTAGAAAAATATATAAATTTTTATCATACATTTAATTCAGCGATAAAAGAAAAAATAAGTTTTAGTTATTACAGACATTTATTGATAGATTTATTGAATGAAGTTAGTTCTAATGAAAATAATAATTTTTGGGAAAATTGTATTCTTTTATGGGAAAAGCCTGAATTTTACTTAACTCCTCAAGAAGAAAGAGAATGTTATGAAATACTATTAAAAAATTCTCATTTAAATTTAATGATTCTCGTTTCAACAACTTCTAGTAGATTTATAGAACTTAACAATTATCATTCTCTATGCCTATTTAGAAAAACTAATAATGATATTGAAATTTTTCAATATCAAGGTAAACTTTTTTCTGGAGATGAGATAACAAATTTTAATATGAATTATTGGATTAATCCAGATAGAAGTGAAATATTTTTTGCTAAAAAAGTAATATTAGTTGAAGGACAAACAGATAAAATTGTACTTTCATATCTAGCAAAAAAATTAAAAATTTATAATTATAGCTATTCTATTATAGAATGTGGTAGTAAAAGTACTATACCACAATTTATAAGGCTTTTAAATGCTTTTAAGATACCATATGTTGCTGTCTATGATAAAGATAATCACTACTGGAGAAATGAAAGTGAACTATTTAACTCTAATCAAAAAAATATTTTAATTCAAAAAACAATTAAAAGAAATTTAGGTAGTTTTATAGAATTTGAAAATGATATTGAAGAAGAAATTTATCACGAAAGCAGAGAAAGAAAGAACTATAAGAACAAACCTTTCTTTGCCTTAGAAACAGTTGTTGATGAAAATTATAAAATACCTATAAATCTAGAAAAAAAGCTTCGAAAAATTTTTGAATAATTTTATACTTATTTTTCTTGTAATTTCCTGTAAAATATTATAGAATAAAACTTATTATTTATTATTTATTTTTTATTCTATAAGTAAAATCTCTTGACGTCCGTATGAGTTCTACGAGCTCAATGAACACAAGCTCTTCGAACTAATATGGATGTCAGAGACTAATTTTCATTATTTGATTTTATACTTTCCTATAGAATAAAATTAGTCTCTAACAACGACTATCAAGAAATTTTATTTAGGAGGAGTTAAGTGAATAGTATAGGAAGCATAGAAAAAAAAGCATTAATTGCTTTAACAATTCCAATATTTTTAGAATTACTATTAGTGACTATTGTTGGAAATATAGATACTTTAATGTTGGGTTATTATAGTGATAAAGCTGTTGGAACTATCGGAGGAATAACTCAACTTTTAAATATTCAGAATGTTATATTTAGTTTTATCAATATGGCTACTTCTATTTTAATTGCCCAATTCTTAGGTGCTAAAGATCATAAAAGAGTCAAGCAAGTAATAAGTGTATCTATTGTATTAAATATCAGTTTGGGAATTATCTTAGGAGGAATTTATTTATTTTTTTGGAAAATTCTACTACAAAAAATTAATCTTCCTGAAGAACTTATCAGTATAGGAAAAAATTATTTTCAAATGGTTGGAGGTCTTTGTATTTTCCAAGGAATAATACTATCTTGTGGAGCTATACTTAAAAGTCATGGTAGAGCCACTGAAACTTTAATTATAAATGTAGGAGTAAATATCTTAAATATTATTGGAAATAGTTTATTTATATTTGGTTGGCTAGGATTCCCTATTTTAGGACCTACAGGTGTTGGAATTTCAACAATTATATCCAGAGCCATTGGTTGTATTGTAGCCTATTATATAATGTGTAAGTACTGTAATTTCACATTTAAAAAATCTTTTTTGAAACCTTTCCCTTTTAAAATTATAAAAAATATTTTATCTATTGGCTTACCAACTGCTGGGGAAAATTTGACTTGGAATATAGGACAACTACTTGTTGTAGCTATGGTAAATACAATGGGAACAGAAATAATAGCTGCCCGTACCTATTTAATGCTTATTAGTAGTTTTATAATGACTTTATCTATAGCTTTAGGTCAAGGAACTGCAATACAGATTGGTCATTTAGTAGGAGCTGGTAAAAATCATGAAGTTTATAATAAATGTCTAAAAAGTGTAAAAATTGCATTTATTTTTGCTTTTGTTACAACTACAATTGTTTGTATATTTAGAACTCCTATTATGCATATATTTACAACTAATCCTAAAATATTAGAAGCTTCTCTAAAAATATTTCCTTTTATGATATTTTTAGAAATGGGAAGAGTATTTAATATAGTTATTATTAACTCATTACATGCTGCAGGAGATATAAAGTTTCCTATGATAATGGGAATGACTTGTGTTTTTGCTGTTGCTGTATCTTTATCTTATTTATTTGGAATTTCATTTGGTTGGGGACTGATTGGAATATGGATAGCCAATGCTAGTGATGAGTGGATAAGAGGACTTGCAATGTATTTTAGATGGAAGAGTAAAAAATGGCAAAATAAAAGCTTTGTTTAAAAATTCTATTTCTCACAAAACTAAATTTAATATAGAAGTTAGTCTCTGACGTCCGTATTAGTTCGAAGAGCCTGTGTTCATTGAGCTCGTAGAACTCATACGGCTGTCAAGAGACTTTTTTGTTTATAAGGAAAGTATAAATTTAATATAAAAATTAATTTTTATTTTTATACTTTAAAATATTTTACAATTATATTATTAATACTTCGAATTATCATTACATAAATATAAGCCACATACAGAACTTAAAGGACTCATAGCAAATGATGTACTTAATTTTGCTCCTGTTCTTTCTCCATCAACCATATCAAATACAACTTTCTTTAATGAATGGTCTGGTAATATAGGATAACCAATAGCCGGTCTTAAGAAAGTAGGAATTATATCTTCAGATACTCTTTTTTCCATATATTCAGATGCAGTTTCAGCTATTGCATTACACAATAAAGTTTCAAGTAAACTTAAATATTTATCATCTGCAAAAATTTTACTTCCAACAGATATTACAAAAGCACCAACATAATCATCTTTTTCTATATATTGAGCAATTTCTGGAGAAATTTCAAATGTAAATCCTCCCATTTCAAGTACTTCATCTGTCTTCTTAGCTCTGAAATATCCATAAGCTACTCTAAATTCGACTTTTTCTTCTATCATTTTTTCATAGATTTTTTTCAAATCTTCTAAAGTCTTAGCTTCTTCTGGAGTATTCTTAACTCTTAAAGCATATAAAGCGATATCCCATTTTAATTCATCTTCAAAAATCTCAACTGGTAAAGATAAAAATTGTTTTCCCAGTACTTTTGGTGTATATCTATTAGTTTTAGAAACTTCTGGAAGCAATTTCTTTTCTTCTATTTTATTTTCATTGGTATCCAAATATCTTTTAGCTAATTTTCTTAATTGATTTTGTTTTGTTTCTAAAAAGTCTTTTCTTTTTGTTGATAATAATTGAGAGACTACTGTTATAGTATCCATAGCATCTGTTACATGCAATGAATAATCATAATTAGGTAATACTTTCAAACCTGTATGAAGTTTTGATGTAGCAGCTCCAGCAATTAAGATAGGTACTTGCATTCCAACTTTTTGAAATAAGTCTGCTACTCTTTCCATTTCTTTTAATGAAGGACTTATAAGTCCACTTAAAGTTACTACATCTGCATTTACTTCTTTTGCAGTTTCAACAATTTTTTCTTTAGGAACCATTACACCTAAATCTATAACTTCATAACCATTGCATTCTAAAACAGTTCCAACTATATTTTTACCTATGTCGTGTACATCTCCATCAACAGTAGCCATTAATATTTTACCTTTAGATGATGATTTATCAACCTTTTCTAAAAAAGGAGTTAAAATATCAACACAATTATTCATTACAGAAGCTGAACGAATAAGTTGAGGTAAATAAAGCTCCCCTTGCTCAAACAATTTTCCAATTTCTTGCATAGATGACATTAAAATATTTTCCAAAATTTCAAGAGCTTTATACTTTTTTAGAAGTTCATCTATAACTTCTTTTAAAGATTCACTTCCCCCTTGAATAAGAGCTTTTCTTATTTTATCTTCAGGTGTTTCAGCAAATATTTGTGCTTCTTCTTTTCTTTTAACAAGATTTAATGATAGAAGTTCTTCCATGTCTGTACTATCACCAAAAATAAAAGATTTTATTTTTTCTCTTTCATCATCAGACCAATGTGGAGCTTGCTCCTTTGGATTCAAAATAGCAAAATTAAATCCTCTTGGTACAGCTTCCTCTAAAAAGATATGATGAAATGCTGCTCTTAAAACATTATTTCCTCTAAAAGCAAATGATAAATTACTTAATCCTCCAACAATACCACAACCTTTTAGATTTTGATGTATATAATCAATAGTCTTAATAAACTCTCTAGCATGATAACGATCAGCTTCTTGTCCTGTTCCAACACTTAAAATATTTGGATCAAAAACTATATCAGAATTTTTTACACCTATTGATTTTAATAAATCGTAGGCTCTTTGACAGATTTCTATTTTTCTTTCGGCACTAACTCCTTGACCTTTTTCATCAAAAGCCATAACAACTATGGCTGCTCCAAATTTTCTGATAATTTTTGCTTTTCTTAAAAACTCTTCTTCTCCTTCTTTTAAACTAATAGAGTTTACTATTGCTTTCCCCGAGGTATTTTTAAGCCCTTCTTCAATAACTGAAAAATCTGATGAATCTATCATAATAGGCACTTTTGCAATAAAACTATCATTTTGTAAAACCCTTAGGAAATTTTTCATCTCCTCAACAGAATCTAATATTCCATCATCTACATTTATATCTAAAACTTTTGCACCGGCATCAATTTGTTGTCTAGCGACCTCTAAAGCTTTTAGGTAATTATGCTCTTCTATCATTGTTCTAAATAATTTAGAACCTGATATATTATTTCTTTCTCCAACACAAGTAAACTTATCTTTAAAATTATATGTTTCATTACCTGAAAGACAGTCTTCCAACAAACTTACTTCTGGTAAAATTCTTGCTTTTTGACCTTTAACTAATTCAGAAATTGCTTTTATATGATCGTAAGCTGTTCCACAACAACCACCCAAAATATTTATAGCTTGATTTTCTATAAGTGGAAATAAGTCATCTCTCATCTTTTGAGCTGTCTCAACATAATCACCATTTTGATTAGGAAGACCAGCATTAGCATGTAAAGAAATAAACTTTGTTGTTTTTTCCTTCATTTTAATAACCAAAGGAACTAAATCTTTTGCTCCGAAAGAACAGTTAAAACCAAAAGAAACAACGGAATCTCTATCTAAACTGGTTATAAGAGAATCCATGCTTTGACCTGTAAGCAATTTACCTTGTCTATTAACAGTGGCTGATATTGAAATTGGAAGTTTTATATTTTTTTCTTCAAAAACTTCTTCAACACCAAGTAAAGCAGCTTTTGCAGTAAGCCCATCAAATATAGTTTCCAGTAATATTCCATCAACTCCACCATCAATAAGACCTGCCGTTTGAACTTTAATAACTTCTTTCATTTCATCAAAACTAACAGCTCTTTTATAAGGTATGTCTCCTACAGGAAATGATAAACTCTTATTTGTAGGACCTATTGAACCAAAAACATAGACTTTTTTTCCACTTTGAATAACCGCTTCTTTAGCGATTTCAGCAGATTTTTTAGCTAGTTCATATACTTTATCTTCTAAATGATAATCTTTAAGTGAAATAGCATTACAGTTAAAACTATTGGTTTCGATAATATCTGCTCCAGCTTCTATATATTTTTTATGAACTTCTAAAATAATATCTGGTCTTGTTTCATTTAAAATTTCATAACAACCTTTGGCACCATTAAAATCCTCTGCACTTAATTCATATTTTTGTAAAACAGTTCCCATTGCCCCATCTAATACCAATATTCTTTCCCTTAATTCTTTTTCAAATTCAAACATTATTTTCCTCATTTCTATTTCAATCAATTCTTCTATATTTTATTAAAAAATCTATTCACTAATGAACTATTTTCTAATTATTCCTGTTGCATCTATAATTTTTTTTGCAGTTTCTGGTTTATTCATTGTATAAATATGTATACCATTTATATCAGAAGCAACCAAGTCTATTATTTGTTCTATTGCATAAGCAAGTCCTGCTTCTTTAAGTGCAGCTGGATTATCTTCATATTTTTCTAAAATTTTTAAAAATTTCTTAGGTATAGTACAAGAACAAAGTGAAGTTATTTTCTTTATTTGTTTTGCATTTGTTACTGGCATAATTCCAGCTACTAAAGGCTTATCTATTTGTAATTTTTCTAGTTTATCTCTAAAGCTATAAAAAAATTCATTATCTAAGAAAATTTGTGAAATTAAAAAATCTACACCTGTATCAACTTTTTCTTTTAAATGAAACAAATCTAATAAATCATTAGTTTCTCTATGACCTTCAACATAATATGCTGCACCTATAGAGAATTTATCTCCCTTTTTTTCACGAATATATTTTATTAAATCTTTAGCATAATTAAAATCTCCAGGCTCTAAATCCCTATCAATTGGGTAATCCCCCCTTAAAGCTAAAATATTTTCTATATTATTTTTTTCTAACTCATTTAAAACTCTATCTATTTCTTCTTTTTTAGAACCTATACAAGTAAAATGAGCTAATGATTCAACATTGTTCTGACTTTTTATTCTCTCTGCTATTTCAACGGTTCTTCCTTTAGTATTTCCACCAGCTCCGTATGTAACACTTATAAAATCAGGATTTTCTAATGTTAATATATCTAAACAATTATAAACCTGATCTAATCCTACTTTATCATTTGGTGGAAAAACCTCAAACGATGTTGTTAAAACTTTATTCTTAAAAATATCTCCAATTTTCATAATTACCCCCAATCTAAAACTAAAAACAATATCTTATAACCCTAAATAAATAATTAAAAGCTCTTCAAACTAATACGGATGTCAGAAACTAAGTATCATTATTTATTTTCATACTTTTATATATAATAAAAAACCTAAGCCTTACGACTTAGGAAACTTTTAATTATTCCTCCATCGATCAGGCATTAGCACCACACTTTTGCAGGTTGCTGAGACTTCACTGGGCCTGTCCCTCCGTCTCTCTTTATGGTTTTTTTTATTAGGAAAAATAATACACTATTTTTTTTAATTTGTCAATTCTAAATTACAATAATTTTTTTATTTTAATTTAGAAAAATCTAAATCTTTTCCTATTGACAAAACATTAAATATATAATATTATTATTTTATAAAAATTAGCACTCTATTAATATAAGTGCTAATAAAAAGGAGGAAATTATGAATATCAGACCTTTAGGAGAAAGAGTGGTAATTAAAGCTATCAAAAAAGAAGAAAAAACAAAAAGTGGAATTATATTAGCTAGTAAGAATTTAAATTCAGATAACCAAATTTTTTATGCCGAAGTATTAGCAATAGGAAAAGGAGAAAGTTTAGCAGATATAAAAGTTGGGGCAACCGTTATATGTCCTAAAAATATTGGCTATGAAATAAAAGAAGATGATGAAAAATATATTATTATAAATGCAGAAGATATATTAGCTATTTCTGAATAATAAGGAGGAAAAATGTCAAAAATTATAAATTTTAATGATGAAGCTAGAAAAAAATTAGAAATAGGAGTTAATACTCTTGCTGATGCAGTAAAAGTTACATTAGGTCCAAGAGGAAGAAATGTTGTTTTAGAAAAAACTTATGGTGCTCCATTAATAACAAATGATGGAGTTACTATTGCAAAAGAAATTGAACTTGAAGATCCTTTTGAAAATATGGGTGCTGCTCTTGTAAAAGAAGTTGCAATAAAATCTAATGATGTTGCGGGAGATGGAACTACCACAGCTACCATTCTAGCACAAGCCATTGTAAAAGAGGGACTAAAAATGTTAAGTGCTGGAGCCAATCCAATATTCTTAAAAAAAGGAATTGAACTTGCAACTAGAGAAGCTATTGAAATTTTAAAACAAAAAGCAAAAAAAATAGAATCAAATGAAGAAATATCACAAGTTGCCTCTATTTCGGCTGGTGATGAAGAAATAGGAAAACTTATAGCACAAGCTATGGAAAAAGTTGGTGAAACTGGAGTTATTACAGTAGAAGAAGCAAAATCTTTAGAAACTACTTTAGAAGTTGTAGAAGGAATGCAATTTGATAAAGGATATGTATCTCCTTATATGGTAACAGATAGTGAAAGAATGACTGCTGAACTTGAGAATCCTTTTATACTTTTAACTGATAAAAAAGTTTCATCTATGAAAGAGTTACTACCATTACTGGAACAAACAGTGCAAATGTCTAGACCTGTTCTAATAATTGCAGATGATATAGAAGGAGAAGCTCTAACAACTTTAGTTATTAATAAATTGAGAGGAACTTTAAATGTTGTTGCAGTTAAAGCTCCAGCATTCGGTGATAGAAGAAAAGCTATCTTAGAAGATATTGCTATTTTAACTGGTGGAGAAGTTATTTCTGAAGAAAAAGGTATGAAACTGGAAGAAGCTAGTGTTGAACAATTAGGAAAAGCTAAAACAGTAAAAGTTACAAAAGATTTAACTGTTATAGTTGATGGTGCTGGACAACAAAATGAAATTTTAGCTAGAGCTAATTCTATTAAATCTCAAATAGAAGAAACTACATCTGAATACGATAAAGAAAAATTACAAGAAAGACTTGCTAAATTGGCTGGTGGAGTAGCTGTAATAAAAGTTGGGGCTGCTACTGAAGTTGAAATGAAAGAAAGAAAATTAAGAATAGAAGATGCTCTAAATGCAACAAGAGCAGCTGTTGAAGAAGGAATTGTTTCAGGTGGAGGAACTATACTTCTTGATATAATTGATTCAATGAAAGAATTTTCTGAAACAGGTGAAATTGCTATGGGAATTGAAATTGTTAAGAAAGCACTTGAAGCTCCTATTAAACAAATTGCTGAAAATTCTGGACTTAATGGTGGGGTAGTATTAGAAAAAGTTAGAACTTCTCCAAAAGGATTTGGTTTTGATGCCAAAAATGAAAAATATGTAAATATGATAGAATCAGGAATTATTGACCCTGCTAAAGTTACAAGAGCAGCTATTCAAAATTCTGCCTCTGTTGCTTCATTACTTCTAACTACGGAAGTTGTTATAGCTAATAAAAAAGAAGATGATAAATCTTCTATGAATGGAGCAGGTATGATGCCTGGAATGATGTAAATTTAATAATTAGAGATTATTTTTTGATTTTAAATTTATACTTTCTAATGTCATAAATAAAGTCTCTTGACAGCCGTATGAGTTCTACGAGCTCAATAAACACAGGCTCTTCGAACTAATACGGACGTCAGAGACTAAACTTTGTTATTTAATCTTATCCTTTCCTATGGAAAAATAAAAAGACAGAATTTTTTTCTGTCTTTTTATTTAAAAAATATATTTTTATTTTTGCATCTCTATTGTAAATTTCAATCTATTTATACCAGCTCTCAACGCTTTTATTTTAAATTTACTTATTTTTATAGCTACTAAATCATCATCCGATGCTTCTTGTAAGTCAGCAATATTATTAAAAGTTATTATAATTTTCTCAACATCTTTTTTTGTTAATTTACTTATTTTTTCTAAAATTCTATACCCTTTTGCATTAATTTTATTGTCTAATACTGTATAAGACTTATTATATCCTAGAGCAAAAGCTAAATTTTCTATTTCTAATAACTCTGAGTCAGATAGAGAAGATAGTATTTTTTTTACATCATTTATTTCAATTTCGTCTTCAAGATAATCTTTTAAGAAATTTTCTTCTTCTAAATCTAATTCAAATATAAGCTCCGAAACTTGTATTCCAGCTGCTCTTCCAGAAGTTCCTAACTCAACTAAATATCTTGATAACTCTGCTCTTATTCTTCTAACAATTTCAAATCTTTGTAATACATTTGCAACATCTAGTACAGTTACAAGGTCATCTAATTCTAATATTGTTAAATTATCTAGATTTCTATTTAAAACATGTCTATAACTTTCTAATATTTTTAAATATTGAGAAACTTCTATATTTAATTCTTCTAAATTTTTTAATCTATATTTAATATCACCTTTATACAAAGTTACAACTTTTTTTCTTTCTGAAATAGCTATAACCTCTCTTTTTAGTTGTTTTGCAGTTCTTTCAGCTGTTCTATGTCTAGTTCCACTTTCTGTTGTAGTATATATTTTACTAGGTTGAATATGGACATTTGCATAAAGTATTTCTGTGCAATCTTCACTCAAAATAATAGCTCCGTCCATTTTTGATAATTCAAATATTTTTTCAGGGCTATATTTACAATTAATATTAAAGCCCCCATCTCTAACTTTTTCAACTTCATCATCATATCCTATAACTATCAAAGCTCCTATTCCTGCAGCCAAAATATTATCTATTCCAGCTCTAAGTGGTGTTCCTGGAGCTACTTTTGCTAATATATCTATTAATTTATTATCAGTCATTTTTTTTCATCCTTTCCAATAAATCATCTAAAGTTTTAAGATAAATTATTTTTAATTTATATTTCTTTTTTTCTATTTCTTTTCTATTAGATTCAGGAACATAAACACCTAAAAAACCTAATTTTTCTAATTCTTTTAGCCTTTTATCTACGAAAAATACTTTTCTTATTTCTCCTCTTAGTCCTAGCTCTCCTATGGCTGCAATTTTTTGGCTTATTGCAAAACCTCTTGATACTGATAAAATTGATATTAAGACTCCTAAATCTGCAGCAGGGTCTTCTATTGAAAGTCCTCCTGGTACATTTACAAATAAATCTTTTGTTCCTAATGGAACATTTAATTTTCTTTCAGCTATGGCTGTTAATATTTGTATTCTATTTTTATCATAGCCCTGAACAACTCTTCTAGGTATTCCAATTCCACTGTCTACAATTAAAGATTGAATTTCTAATAAAAAAACTTTTGTTCCTTCCAAAATTGGAACTACCATACTTCCTATATTTTTTTCTTCTCTTTCACTTAAAAAATACTCAGATGAATTTTTTATTTCTTTCATTCCATTTTCTTCCATACTAAAAACAGCAATCTCATTTGTTGAACCAAATCTATTTTTAATACTTCTTAAAATTCTATAGTAAAGCCCCTCTTCTCCTTCAAAATTGAAAACTGCATCAACCATATGTTCAAGAAGTTTTGGACCTGCTACTTTTCCATCTTTTGTTATATGTCCAACAATAAAGAAAGAAATATTATATTTTTTAGCCATTTCAATAATTTTTAAAGTACATTCTCTTATTTGCGTAGGAGTTCCAGAAATAGAATCCATTGTCGAATTATATAAGGTTTGGATTGAATCTACCACTACAACTTTTGGTTTTCTTGTAACAACATACTCATAGATATTTAAAATATCCATTTCAGCCATGATATAGATTCCATCACCGGAAATTTTTAATCTTTCTCCTCTGTTCTTTATTTGAGCGGGAGATTCTTCCCCAGATATGTATAATACTTCTCCATATTTCTTGTATGAATTTACAACCTGTAAAAGTAAAGTTGATTTTCCTATGCCAGGATTTCCTGTTATTAGTACAACTTCTCCTTTTAAAAGTCCTCCTCCTAATAATCTGTCAAATTCGGCATAAGAAGTTTTATATCTATCTTCGTCCTTATATTCTATATCTTTAAATTCATACACTTTTAAATCAGAATTCGAATTACTAGCATTATTAATAGCTTTTTTTACATCTTTTGGTAAATCATCTTCTTCCTCAAAACTTGACCAAGAAGCACATTGTGGACATCTTCCAAGCCATTTTGCACTTCTATAACCACATTCAACACAATAATACATCGTTCCTTTCGTAGCCATAATTAACCTCTATATTTCTTTGCTCTATCTAATACTATATTTATATTTTCTTTATCTACATATTCAGTTAAATCTTGTTCATAATATGCTAACTCTTTTACAAAGGTCGAACTCACATAAGTATATTTCTCAGATGTTGGAATAAAGAAAGTGTCAACTTTTCCATCTGATAACTTTTTATTTGCAAAAGAATAAGTCATTTCTTCAGAAAAATCCCTAATATCTCTCAACCCTTTAATCAGAATACAAGAAGAATTTTTTAGCATAAAATCAACCAATAAACCTGCATGTTCTTGGACTTCAACTCTTTCATTTTCTTTATAAATTCTACTTATTAAGTCTTTTCTTTCTTCTAGGTTAAACCAATAACTTTTTCTAGAATTATTCATTACAACAACTATTAACTTATCTACTATCTTTAATGCTCTTTCTATAATATCTTGATGTCCCTTTGTTATTGGATCAAAACTTCCAGCATAAACGGCTACTTTCATATTTTCCCCTTATTTATAAAGTTCTATTTTATATGTATTTTCTAAATTTTTATCGTTCTCAATCACTATATTTTTAATAAAAAATTCTTTTTTAAATACTTCTTCTAAGATTTTTTCTAAATTTTTTGAAATTCTTATTTTTATATTTTTTATATCCTTATCTTCCTTTAAATAATCTAACTCCTCTATTAGATTTAAAATAATTCTTTCTTCTAAAAAATTAAATTCATTTTCATTAAAAGATAATTTTTTATCTAAATAGTATTCAAAAAGATATTTTCCTTCATTCTTTCTTGTCATTTGAACTAAATCTAGCTCTGTATAATCAAACACATATGTTTCAGCACTATCTTTTTTTAAGTTTTCTTTTAAATTGTCTAAAACAATTTTTTTATATTTTAGCTTTCTCATATTAATAAAATCTATTATTATAATTCCAGATAAATTTCTAAGTTTTACTTGTCTTGCAATCTCTTCACTCGCTTCTAAGTTTGTTTGAAATATAGTTTTTTCCAAATCATCACTTACACTTCTTCCAGTGTTTACATCAATACTTACTAAAGCCTCTGTTTTTTCAATAATCAAATATCCACCAGATTGCAACCATACTTTTTTTGAAAGTGCTGTATCTATTTGCTTTTTTATATTATATTTTTGAAAAATATTCTCATCTAAAAAATATTTTTTCATTTTTCTTAAAATTTCAAACTTATTATTTTTTTCTAAATATTCTTTTATATATGAATAAGTTTCTTCATCATTAGTAATAATTTCGTCTACTTCATCAATATTTTTTTTATTTAAGACTTTATCAATAATTATATTATTATCAAATAATAAACCTATTTTTTTTTGATTGAATTTTTTTGTAATATCTATATTAATTTCTAGTATTTTTTTGTATTCTTTTTCTAAAACATCTAAGTCTATATTTTCAGAAGATGTCCTAAAAATTATACCTTTTTCCTCTAATTCACTATAAATTTCAAAAAATTTTTTTAATTTTTCTTTCTTCGCTTCATCTTTTATTTTTTTAGATATAGAAATTCCATTGGAATAAGGTAATAAAACCATGTTTTTACTATTAATAGAATAATCTAAACTTACTTTTGCTCCCTTGCTATCCCTTTCTGAAATAAGTACTTGAACTATTAAATTATCTCCTATACTTATTTTATCTTTTAAATATCCATCATTCTTATTTTCAAATGATAAAAAGGCATTTTTTTCAAGTCCTATATCTAAAAAAACAATTTTTCCTTCATTTAAAATATCTACAACCTTACCTTTATAGATATTTCCTATAATTTCTTTTTGAAAAATATTAGAAATATAAATTTCCTCTAGTTTTTCATTTACAGTGTATGCAATTTTTATTTCATATTTATTCTTATTAAATATTAATCTTTGCATAAAATCCTCTTTTTTCATTTTAATATTTCTATAAAATATTTTCTCGTTTATAAATATTTTCGTTAATTTTTAAAACATTTATATCTAAATTATTATTTATCTTTATTTTAAAGTTTGGATAAAATAATTTTTTATTAATCCCCTTTTGACCTACAATTTTTGAAATATTTTTTTCATTGACTTCAATATTTAAAGTATTTTCTCTTTCATAGATTCTTTTTAAAAAATTAAAATATAGTTTATTTTCTACTAAATCTCTAAAAGCTGGATGAAATGGACCAGCTATAATAACTCCATCAGCAGTTAAATCTTCACTTGGTTGCAAACCTACTCTTATTATATTAACTTTATTCTTTTCAAGAAGTGAATATATTTTTACTGTTCTTTCAACAGCCTCTTCTATCTCTAATGCTTTATATTTTTGAGCTTTATACATATATTCTAATTCTGTTCCTTTTATAACGAGTGTAGGATATATTCTTGCAATATCTGGATTAAAATCTAAAGATTTAATAGCTGATAAAAAATCACTTTCCAAAGTTGACTTTGGTAGTCCTATCATTAGTTGAACTCCTAATTCAAATCCGTATTTTTTAATTAAATCACACGATTTTTTAACTATTTCATAATTATAGTTTCTTCCTGTCGCCTTTAAAACTTCATCATCTAAAGATTGTACTCCTAATTCGATAGTCTTTACTCCGTATTTTTTTAACTGAGTTAATATTTCATCATCTATACATTCTGGTCTTGTTGAAATTCTTACACCTTCAACATCTCCATTATCAATATATTTCTTAACAACCTCAAGATATTCTCTTTGTAACCCCATAGATATGCCAGTAAAAGTTCCACCAAAAAATGCCACCTGTTTAATGGAATTTTTTGGAAGAGTTTTTAAATAGCTTTCTATTATATTTTTTAAATCTTCCAAACTAACATCTGTTTCTCTACCGTTTATTTTTTTTTGATTACAAAAAACACAAGCATTTGGACAACCAAAATGACTTATAAATACTGGTATATTATAATGTTTCATTATACTTTACTCCAAGTCTTTCACACAATTTTTTTGCTGCTAATTGTTCAGCTTTTTTCTTATTTCTTGCAACAGCTCTTTCTTTAAAAGTTTTTGCTGTAACTTCTATTTCAAATTCTCTTAGATGATCTGGTCCTTTTGTACTTATCATTTCATAAGTTGGTACGATTTTAAACTTTTTCTGAATATACTCTTGCAATATACTTTTGAAATCTAAAATCTCTTCATTTTCCTCAACATGTTCTATATATTCTTTTATATAATTTAAAACAAAAGTTCTAGCTTCATCAATTCCCGAATCCATATAAATAGCTCCAAGAACAGCTTCAAACAGATCTGCAAGTATTGATTCCCTATCTCTACCTCCAGATAATTCCTCTCCCCTACTAAGCATTAAAAAATCTGAAGTTCCTATTTTCCTAGTTATTTTAGCTAGTATAGGTTCACTTACAACCATTGATTTCATCTTAGCTATCATTCCTTCAGATGCATTTTGATATTTTTTATATAAGTATTCTGCAACGACAAGATCTAGAACTGCATCTCCTAGCAGTTCTAGTCTTTCATTACTTACATTTTTATATTTTCTATTTTCATTACCAAAGGATTTATGAATGAGAGCTGTTTTTAATAAAGTCCTATTATTAAAATAATAATTTAATCTATGCTCTAAATCTAATAGATTTTTCATAGTAACTCCCCTTCAAAAATTATTTTTCAAATTTTTTCATTATAATTACAGAGTTATGTCCTCCGAATCCTAATGAATTTGACATTGCAACTTTTACATCTGTTTTTATTGCTTTATTTGGAACATAATTTAAATCACATTCTTCTTCTGTTTCATGTAAATTTATAGTTGGCGGTATTATACCATCAGCTATAGATTTAGCTATTATAACCCCTTCAATTCCTCCAGCAGCTCCAAGTCCATGACCTGTTGCTCCTTTTGTAGATGAAACATATAAATTATGAGCTTGTTCACCAAAAAGTCCTTTTATTGCTCTAGTTTCAACAACATCATTAGTTGGAGTTGATGTTCCATGTGCATTAATATAAGTTACATCTTTTATATCTAAATTAGCATCTTTTAATGCTACTCTCATAGCTTTTATAGCTCCTTCTCCATTTTCAACAGGTGCTGTAATATGGTGTGCATCACAAGTTTCTCCATATCCAACCATTTCTGCATATATTTTTGCTCCTCTAGCTAAAGCAGTTTCTAATTCTTCTAATATTAATATTCCTGCTCCTTCTCCCATTACAAATCCATCTCTATCTTTTGAAAAAGGTCTTGAAGCAGTTTTTGGTTCTTCATTTCTTCCAGAAAGTGCTTTCATATTGTTAAAAGAATTTATACAAAATGAAGTTATACAAGCTTCAGTTCCTCCAACTATCATAGCTTTTGCTCTTCCATGACGAATTAAATCAAAACCATCTCCGATAGAATGTGTTCCAGAAGCACAAGCTGTAACTATTGATTTATTTGGTCCTTTTGCACCATAATAAATAGCAATATTTCCTGCTGCCATATTTTCAATCATTGCTGGTATAGTAAAAGGAGAAATTCTTCTAGCTCCTTTATCAAGCATAGTTTTATATTGTTCTTCTAATACTTCTATCCCACCTATACCAGAAGATACTAAAACTCCTATTTCATCAGCATTATTTTCATCGATTTTTAAATTTGCATCTTCAAGAGCCATTTTTGTTGCAACAAGAGCAAATTGAGTATTTCTTGCTAATTTTTTTACTTCCTTCTTTTCTATTCCATATTCAGTAGGTTCAAAATCTTTTACTTCTCCTGCTATTTTCACAGCTTCATTTTCAATATCATAAGATGTTATTAAATCTATTCCACTTTCTCCATTTATTAATTTTTCCCAACTTTTTTCAAGACCTATTCCTAATGAAGAAATAAGACCTAATCCAGTAACTACAACTCTTTTCATAATTTCTCCTCTTTAGCTATTTATTATTTTTTATATAAATAAAATCTCTTGACAGCCGTATGAGTTCTACGAGCTCAATAAACATAGGCTCTTCGAACTAATACGGACGTCAGAGACTGATTTTGTTATTTATTTTTATACTTTTTAAATTATTTATAGTTTCTTTATAAAATTAAAGAAAAAGGACTGTTGTAAATCTATTTAGATAGCAATTACATTTGTCTTAGAAAACCTAAGAAAACTACATTAAATAGAAAGTAATTTGCTATTAAGATTAAGTTACAACAGCCCTGTTTTATACTTAATAGAACATATTATTTATTTGCTTCTATATAGTTGATAACATCTTGAACAGTTTTGATTTTTTCTGCTTCAGTATCTGGAATTTCTACTCCAAATTCTTCTTCAAAAGCCATGATTAATTCAACTGTATCTAGTGAGTCTGCTCCTAAATCATCTACGAAATTAGATTCAGGTTTAATTTGATCAGCTTCCACTCCTAATTGTTCAACTATAATTTCTTTTACTTTATCTAACATTTTTTCCTCCTTAAAGTTATTATTAATATTATTATACACTATTTTAGTATATTTTCCAACTTTTTTTTAATTTTCTAAATTTTCAATATTTATTACTTCTATATCTTTATCAATCTTTTTAATTAAACCAGATAAAACTTTTCCAGGGCCAATTTCATATATTTTAGTTACACCTAATTCTTTTAATTTATTTATAGTATCTATCCATTTTACAGGACCAAAACTTTGTCTATATATTTCATCTTTAACTTCAATATCTGTATTTAATTCTGTTGCTGTTGTATTTGCTATAATTTTTGTAGTTCCTACATTAAAATTAAAATTTTCAGCTTCTATTTTCAATTTTTCTCCAGCTTCTTTCATTAAAGATGAATGAAATGGTCCAGATACAGCAAGAGGTAATGCTCTTTTTGCTCCAGCTTCTTTTAAAGCAACACATGCTTTTTCAATAGCAACTTTTTCACCAGCTATAACAGTTTGATTAGGTTCATTGAAATTAACCGCTTCAACTACACCATCAATATTTTTCAATATTTCTTTTATTTTTTCAGATTCCATTCCAAGAACTGCTGCCATACTTCCATTTACTTTCTCAGCAACTTCTTTCATAATTCTTCCTCTTGCAGCAACTAATTTAACTGCATCTTCTACTGATAAATAATCCGCTCCACCAAAAGCTGCAAATTCTCCAACAGAATGCCCTGCAACATAATCAGCTTTTATTCCTTTTTCTTTTAAAAGTTCTGTTAAAACTAAGCTAAAACTAACTATAGCTGGTTGAGTATAGTCTGTTCTTTTTAATAATTCCTCTGTTCCTTCAAACATAACTTCTTTTAAATTTAAATCTAAAGAATTAAAAATTTTATCAAAAAGTTCTCTAGCTTTTTCATTTTTATCATATAGTTCTTTTCCCATTCCGACATATTGTGTTCCTTGTCCTGGATAAACAAAAGCTATTTTTGACATTTTATTCCTCCTCGTTGTTCCATTTTTTTACTCTATAAAATTAATATGCCCACTTCATAACAACAGAACCATAAGTAAGTCCTGCTCCAAATCCAGTTAAAGCTATATTATCTCCTTTTTTTACTAAACCTTTTTCTAAAGCTTCTCCCAAAGCTACTCCTACTGAAGCCGCAGAAGTATTCCCGTATTTATTTAAGTTTATATAAAATTTTTCTAATGGGAATCCCATTCTTTTTGAAGCAGAATCTATTATTCTTAAATTTGCCTGATGTGGGAATATCATATTTAAATCATTAACATTTAACTTTGCATTTTCTAAAGCCTCCAAGGTAACTTTAGGTAATACTTTTACTGCAAATTTAAATACTTCTTTACCATTCATAACCAAGAAATTTTCTCTATTTTTTATTGTTTCTTCATTGTTTGGTTTCTTTGTTCCTCCAGCTGGTATCTTAAGTATCATATCATCTTCACCTTCAGCTCCTATTGAAAAACCTAAGATTCCATAACCTTCTTCAACTTCTCCTACAATAGCCGCTCCTGCTCCATCTCCAAATAGTACACAAGTATTTCTATCTTGCATATCTATTATTCTTGATAATGTTTCTGCTCCTATAACTAAAATATTTTTAAAAATTTTAGCACTAACCATAGAATGTGCAACTGAAAGGCTATAAATAAATCCACTACAAGCTGCATTAATATCAAAACAAGGTATATTAGTTAAGCCTAGCTTATGTTGTACTAAACATGCAGCTCCCTGAGCCATATAGTCTGGTGTACAAGTTGCAAGAATTATTAAATCAATATCATTTTTATTAATTTTTCCATTTTCTAATGCTTTTAAAGCCGCTTTATATGCTAAATCAGAAGTAGCTTCATCTTTGTCTGCAAATCTTCTTTCCTCTATACCAGTTCTCGTTCTAATCCACTCATCACTTGTTTCAACAATTTTTTCTAGATCAAAATTTGTAACTATATTTTCTGGAACATAGTACCCCATTCCTTTTATTCCAACATTTATCAATTTTATACCTCCATTATTTTTCTTAATTCTTCAATAAATTTAGATTCTATAAATTTCCCAGCTACTTTTAAAGCATTTTTTATTGCTCTATCATCAGAATTTCCATGTGCTTTTATAGATAACTCATTTAAGCCTAAGAAAATAGCTCCTCCATACTCTGAAGCATCAATTTTCTTTTTAACTTTTTTCATAGAACCTTTTATTAATAATGCTCCTATTTTAGAAATTAAACTTTCTAAAATAGATTCTTTAACTATATGAAATATAAATTTCCCTATTCCCTCTGTTGTTTTTAATAAAATATTTCCAGTGAAACCATCTGTTACAACAACATCAACTTCACCATCCATTATTCTAGTACTTTCTATATTCCCAGCAAAATTAATATCTTTATTTTCTTTTAATAAATTATAAGTTTCTCTAGTAAGTTCATTTCCCTTACTCTCTTCTTCTCCTATATTTAGAAGTGCAACTTTTGGATTTTTTTTATTTAAAAATACTTCCATATATTTAGAACCCATTATTGCAAATTGATTTAAAAATTCTGGTTTTGAATCTGCATTTGCTCCTAAATCTAAAAATAAAGTTCCTTCTCCTTTTTTATTAGGAAATAAGACAGCTATTGCTGGTCTTAAGACACCTTTTATTCTTTTTAGTTTTAACTGACTACTAGCAAGTAAAGCTCCTGTATTTCCACAAGAAACAGAAGCTTGAGCTCTTCCATTTTTTACCAAATCAATACAAACATTCATAGATGAATTTTTTTTATCTTTAACAGCTTTTATAGGATCATCTGTCATTTCTATAACATCATCTGCATTTTCAATCTCTAACCTTGAATCGTCGTACTTATATTTCTTTAATTCTTCTTCTACAATTTCTTTTTTTCCAACTAAAATAATATTTAATTTTTTATTTTCTTCTAAAGCTTCAATAGCACCTTTTATTGTCGAGAAAGGGGCAAAATCTCCACTCATAGCATCTAAAGCTACTTTCATAATTTTTAACTCCTTAATTTTTTTACTATATCAGCTTATTATATCACAAATTCTTAGATTCTTTATCCAAAATATCTTTTTCTTATTTTTTAGACTTAAAAACTTCATAAATAGTCTAAAATGTTTTAAAAATAAAAAAACAAGTGTTTTTTATATTATCTATTATATGCTATGTCTTTAAAATTGTAAAGAGCTAAAATTTTGTTTCAATATAAGTTTGACATATATAAAATAAAATTATATTATGTATTTGAAAAAATTTTAAGGAGGTTTTTTTATGAAAAAATTAATGATTTGTTTAGGTCTTGTTTTAAGTATTAGTGGAGTTGTAAATGCTCAAGATTGTTGTTCTGCTGACACAAAAACTGATTGTTGCTCTAGTGAAAAAAAACATGATTGTTGTTGCGGAGATAAAAAATCTGATTGTTGCTCTGGTCATGCATGTTCTACTGAGAAGATGGATAATATGGATAAGATGAAAAAAGATATGAAAGATATGAAAATAACTTTAGAAGAAAAAACAGCAGATTTAAAGAAAGAAATCTCAGAAGACAAAAATATAAAAGAAATAAAAACTAAAGTACAAAAAAAAGTTAAAAAAGTTGTTAATGAAATCAAAAATAGTACTACTAAACAAAATTAATTAAGGTTGTATATTTAAAAATATAATAAAATTAGTCTCTGACGTCCGTATTAGTTTAAAGAACCTGTGTTTATTGAGTTCATAGAACTCATACGGCTGTCAAGAGACTTTTTTTACTTTTTATTTTTTAGCAATATTATTTAAAGCATCTCTAATTTCTGTTAATAATATTTCTTCATTTGATGGTTTTGGTGGAGCTGGTGCTTCTTCTTTCTTTTTATGTAATTTATTCATTATTTTGATAAAAATAAAGATACAAAAAGCTATAATTAAAAAGTTTATTACATCTTGTAAAAACATTCCATATCTTATTGCAGCTTGTTCAACCCCTTCAACCGGAGTGCCTATTTTATATTCAAGACTAGATATATCTATGTTACCTAAAATAATTCCAAATATTGGCATTATTACATCATTAACAAGACTAGTCACTATCTTTCCAAAAGCACCCCCTATGATTACCCCAACAGCCATATCTATTAGGTTTCCTCTCATTACAAATGACTTAAATTCTTCAAAAAATTTCATTCTGTACATCTCTCCTTAAAATTTTAATATATTATTTTTCAATAAAGCCTCCGGCTATTACAATTCCTTCAGCATTATAAAAAACTATACCTTGACCAGGTGTAACAGCTCTAACTTTATTTTCTATAAATTTCACTTTAAATTTATCTCCGATTTTTGTCAATACACATTTATGTAAAATATCTCTCGATCTAGTTTTTGCAAAACATTCTAATCCATCTAAGTTTTCTATTGAATTAACTAAAAATAAATTTAAGTTTGTTGCTATCAATTCATCTTTTTGTAAATCTTCATTACTTCCAACTATTATAGAATTTGTTTTTTTATCAAATTCTAAAACATATAAAGGCTCTTCTGTTGAAATCCCTAAACCTTTTCTTTGTCCAATAGTATAAAATGAAAAACCTTTATGTTTTCCTAAGATTTTCCCTGTTTTATCCACTATATTTCCAACTTTTTCTGCTTCACCTTGTGTTTTTTCTATTAAAAATTCTTTTAGTTTTCCATCATCAACAAAACATATTTCTTGTGAATCTTTCTTTGAGTAGACTCTAACTCCAAGGAATTTTGCAAGTTCTCTAAGTTTTGGTTTTTCTAAATCCCCTACCGGAAACATTATCTTTGATAGCTTCTCTTTTTTTATTTGAGACAAAAAATATACTTGATCTTTGTTTGCATCATCTCCAACACTAAGAAAACCTTTTTTTAACCTAGTATAGTGACCTGTTGCCATAAAATCTGCACCTTTTTCTATTATAAAATCAAGAAGCTTTCCAAATTTTATATGTCTATTGCAAACCATACAAGGATTAGGAGTTCTCCCATTCATATATTCGTTTACAAAATAATCCATTACCTTTTCTCTGAATTCATCTCTAACATCTAGAACATAATGCTCTATTCCTAAATCATCACAGACTTTTTTTGCATCAGAATCTTCATCTTTGAAAGTCTTCATTGTAACACCAAAAATATCGTATCCTTGTTGTTTTAGAATATATGCAACCGTTGAGCTATCAACTCCTCCACTCATTGCAACTCCTATTTTCTTTCCTTTATTTTCTTCTTTAAATTCTAAATACTTTTTTAATTCATCTGTAATATTATTTGTGTTTCCCATTTATTTCCTTTCTTTATTTACTTAAAAGCATAAAATTAACTTTTTTAATGATATTATAATTAAAATAAGTGCTAAAACAAATATCATTATATTTGCTATCTTTATAGCCTTTATTACTTTTTCTTCACTAAACAATTTTTTAAAATGTGTTATCAAAGTACAAGTTAAAAACCATAAACTCATTCCACCTGTCCCAACTCCTATTAAAGTTTCTATAACAGTCTTTTTTAGTGGAATTTCTGGTTGCAATACTCTTAATACTGTAAATACAGATGCAATTATTAAAATGCTTGATATATTTACAATTGCAAAGCCCAACCCTGTCAAATAATTTTGTAATATACTTTTAAAATCAATTTTAATTTCATTTATTTCAACTTTATTCATAAGTTTTCTTACAGAAATTATCAATAAAAATATTCCTATGACTAAAGAAAGATAATTTTCATATTTTATAATATAATCTTTTACTCTTGTTAAAAAAATCAAAGCCACTCCTGAATATACTACATCAATTGTTACCATTCCTAAAGCAGTAATATATCCTTTCCATTTTCCTTCACGAATGGTCAGTTCCATGCAATATATACCAACAGGACCAAAAGGCAATGATAGTATTAAACCCATTATTATTCCTTTAAAAATAGTTAAGTCCACTATTCGCTCCTTATAGTTTTTGATAAAAATCTTTCTTTATTTTATCATATTTATCTTTTTTTTTCCAATTTTTAATGCTATACTAAATAAAAAGCTCTCTTGACAGCCGTATGAGTTCTACGAGCTCAATAAACACAGGCTTTTCGAACTAATATGAACGTCAGAGACTAATAAGCATTTAATTTTATACTTTCCTATAGAAAAATAAAATAGAAAGGAGCTCAAATGTCAGAATTAGAAATAAAAATTATAAAATTTTTATTGTCAGCATCTGTTTTTAGTGAAAATGCTATAATGAAAAATTTTGGAATAGATAAAAATACTTTAGAAAATATTTTTCAAAATTTAACTGAAAAAGGTTATCTTGAAAACTATGATGATTTCATAAAAAGAGAAAAATTAAATGAAGATATGGATTGTTGTAAATCCAAAGCAAGTTCTGGTTGTGGTGGAGGTTGCTCATCTTGTAATTCTTCAAACTCATGTTCTTCCGGCAGTTGTTGTAGTAATAATATTTTTAGTAATATCGATGATTTTTCTAAAATAAAAGTACTAACTATAAAAGCCGTAGAAAAATTTGGTTAGTTTTACCTCGACAGTCCTATGAGTTCTGCAAGCTCAATGAACATAGGCTCTCAGAACTAATACGGACATCAGAGACCAATTTTGTTATTTAATTTTAGGTTGTATACTAAATGGTGTTGATAGAAAAAATTTCTATTAATGCCATTTTTTAATAAAAAAAAAATTGAGACAATGAAATTTTCCTGTTAAAATTAAATCGCTCAAAATAACCATAAAGGAAGTGATTTCATTGTCTCCATCTGATTTTATCAAAAATATCTTAAATATTCAAGATAATAATATTTCTTTTCCAGAAGAAAACTATTTTCAAATTATTAAAAAAAACGATTTCTTTATTAAAGTTTTTAAAGGATTTCTTAAATCTAATCACTGTGCTTGTCCACATTGTAACTCTAAAAATATTGTTAAAAATGGTTCAAGAATTCGTAAAGTTAGGTATATTCCTTACCAGAATTACAATATTGAACTTGAGCTTACTATACAAAGGTATATTTGTAAGGATTGTAAAAAAACTTTTTCACCTTCCACTAATGTTGTTAGTAATAATTCTAGTATATCTAATAATCTTAAATATACTATCGCGCTTGAACTTCAAAAAAATATTTCTCTTACATCTATTGCTAAGAGATATAATATTTCCGTCTCTTCTGTGCAAAGAATTATGGATACCTGCTATTCTAATTTTAAAGTTAATAGAGAACATTTACCAGAAACTATTTGTATTGATGAATTTAAATCTGTTAAAAATATTGATGGCGCTATGTCTTTTGTTTTTGCTGACTTTCAAAGTAAGAGCATTATCGATATAGTGGAAGATAGAAGACTTCCTTCTCTTACAGAATATTTTTCTAGATTTTCTTTAAAATCTAAAAATAATGTGAAATATATTTGTATGGATATGTATGCTCCATATATTAGCTTAGTTAAATCTATCTTTCCTAATGGAGAAATAGTTTTAGATAAATTTCATATTGTTAACCTTATTAACAGAGCATTTAATCAAACTAGAATATATATTATGAACTCTATTCAAGATCCTTCTTTAAAAAGAAAATTAAAGAGATTTTGGAAGTTATTATTAAAATATTACCCTGACCTTTGCGAAATAAAATACTACTGTCAAAGTTTTAAGTACAAATTAAGTAGTAAAGATAAAGTAGATTATATTCTTGATAAAATACCTGAATTAGAAATTAATTTTAATATATATCAAGATATTATCCAAGCAATTAAACATAATAATTTTAAAAAATTTGAAGGAATAGTAGAAAAATATCTTGGAAGTAAAGAAAAAATTTCTGAGAAAATGAGAGTTGCTTTAAAAACTCTTAAAAAATATATGGAATATATTAAAAATATGTTTGAAACTAATATTACTAATGGAGTAATAGAAGGTTTAAATAATAAAATTAAATCAATAAAAAGAACTGCATTTGGATATTCAAAATTTAGCAATTTTAAAAAGCGTATATTAATTCAAGAAGGAATTGTTTCAATTAATGCCTAATTTTTTTATGCAATAATGAATTTTAGTAACAATAAAAAAAGAGAATTTTCAAGTTTTTATTCTCAAAAATTCTCTTAATTATGCTAAGTCATAGTCTAAACTTTTTCATCAACACTATTTGACAAATAGCCTAATTTTATACTTTCCTATAGAATTAATAAAAGTCCCTTGACTGTACTACATTCAAGGGACTTTTTTCTTTTATAATTTATTTTATTTATCAAATTTTATAGCTGCTTCATCAACAACCAAATTATAAAATTCTTCAAGAGACTTAGCTTCTTGTTCTGTAGAACCAAATCTTCTTATATTTACTTGATTATTTTCAACTTCATTTTTTCCAATTATAAGTTGCATAGGTATTTTATATCTACCATTTGCTTCTCTTATCTTATATCCTATTGTTTCATTTCTATCATCAAGCTCTGCTCTTATTCCTAATTCTTGTAATTTATCCATAACTTGTTTTGCATAAGGAATACATTCATCGTTAAGAGTTAAAACTTTAACTTGAACCGGTGCAAGCCACATAGGGAATGCTCCTGCATAGTGTTCTATTAATATTCCTATAAATCTTTCTATTGAACCATAAATAACTCTGTGTAACATTACTGGTCTATGTTTTTCTCCATCTTCACCAATATAAGTTACATCGAATCTTTCTGGTAAATTGAAATCTAATTGGATAGTTCCACATTGCCACATTCTTCCAATAGCATCTTTTATTTTAAAATCTAATTTAGGACCATAGAAAGCTCCATCTCCTGGATTAATTTTATACTTTCTTCCCAATTTATCCAATGCCCCTGCAAGAGCAGCTTCAGCCATATCCCAAATTTCTTGAGATCCTATTGCTTTTTCTGGTTTTGTTGATAATTCTATTTCGTATTCAAAACCAAATAATTTACTATAAAATTTATCTATAAGATTTACTACCCCAATTATTTCATCTTGAACTTGATCAGGTGTCATAAATATATGAGAGTCATCTTGAGTAAATGATCTTACTCTCATAAGTCCATGTAAGGCTCCAGAAAATTCATGTCTATGTACTTTTCCTAGTTCAGCAAGTCTTGCCGGTAGATCTTTATATGAATGTAATTGATGTTTAAATGATAATACTCCTCCTGGACAGTTCATCGGTTTTATAGCAAATTCTAATTCATCAATTTCTGAAGTGTACATATTTTCTCTATAATTGAACCAGTGTCCTGAAGTTTCCCATAATTCTTTATTTAGCATTATAGGTGTTTCCAATTGTTGATATCCTGCTTTATCGTGTTCTTTTCTCCATAAATCAATCAACACATTTCTAAATATCATACCTTTTGGCAAGAAAAATGGAAAACCTGGTCCATACTCACTAATAAAGAATAATTCTAATTCTTTTCCTAATTTTCTGTGGTCTCTTTTTTCAGCTTCTTCCATAAATTTTAAATGTGCTTTTAATCTAGCTTCATTTGAGAAAGAATATCCATATATTCTTTGTAACATTTTATTTTTTGAGTTACCTCTCCAATATGCCCCAGCAGCTCCTCTTAATTTAAATGCTTTTAAATAACCTGTAGATGGTACATGTGTTCCTCTACAAAGATCTGTAAAATCGCCTTGTTTATAGAATGATACTTCTTCTGTTTGAGGAATAGCCCCAACTATCTCAACTTTATACTTATTTTTATCCACATCTCTAAAGTATTCTAAAGCTTCATCTCTAGGTAATACATATTTTTCTAATTTTATATTTTCTTTCACTATTCTTTTCATTTCATCTTCAATTTTTTGAATATCTTCTTCTGTAAATTGTTCTACTGGATCGAAGTCATAATAAAATCCATAATCAACTACTGGTCCTATTGTAACTTTTGTTTCTGGATAAAGTCTCATAACAGCTTGAGCCATTAAGTGAGCTGTTGAGTGTCTGATTATATCCTCTCCTTCTGGACTATCCATATCAATAAATTCCACTGTAGCATCATGATCTAAGACATAGAACATATCTACATTTTTTCCATCTACTTTTGCTCCAACTGATTTTTTAGCAAGTGAATTACTTATTCCTTTTGCTATCTCAAACATATTTATATTATTATTATACTCTTTCTTTTCACCGTTAATACTTATTAGCATATTTCCTCCTTATAATTTTCTATTTCTATATTATTCACTTTTTAGAAAACTATAATATTATTTACTTTTTAAATTTTATTTATATATTATAGTTTTATATTTTATATTAATTATTCAATCTTAATAACTATTTTTTAATTGACTTGGTTTATCAAGTAGGTATCCATCAGGTTTTGTTGAAGAAGTTCCACCACCATTTTTTGCTCCAGCACCAAATAATGAATTATTTGGGAATGTTAACAATGTAAAGTGTATTCCTGCTCTCCATTCATAATCTCTAGAAGAAACTTTATATCTATTTTCATAAGAGATTGCCCATTCGTAGAATCCCATTTCTTTTCCTATTTCAATTCCTATACTGTCAAGAGAATTTTTTCTGTTTTTAGCTTTATCTTGGTCATTAAAATTATCATAAAACATTGCATAAGTTTTTACTCTCCAACCTTCACTTGGTTTTCCAACTTTAGCAAAAGCACTTAACTCATGTTGTCTTGTATCTTTACTCCAAGTATAATCTCCTGTTCTTTTTTTCCAACTAGATTTTTCAGTAAATTTATATCCTACTCCTAATCTATTGTATGAATAAGTCAATCCACCTTCAAATTTTGATAGTGAGTCCTTTAAGTTTCCTGTCTTAGAATATCTTAAATTATTTTTTTCAAGTTTTACATACCCATTAAACGTTTTCTTATAATTTCCTAATCTAAAACTTTCATCAGAAATTTTTGTAAACATAAAGTTTCTATTATATTCTTGTCTTCTATCTAAAACACTTCTAATATTAGCAATATCTTCTGAAGTAACTTGTTCATTTGGTTTTTCATACTCAAGAGTTGCATATTTCATAAGTTCTTCTTCTTCAAATCTCTTATCTCTATAATCAAATGAAAATCTGTAAACATCTGTATTTCTAATTTCATCTTCAGAACGAGAATTACCATATCTATAAGTTTTATACGAACCGTAGAAATCTTTTTCTACATCTCCATAAATATTGTATAAAACAGTATATTCTCTATTTTTTCTGTTTAAATATTTATCATCTTCTGTTTTTAATTTATCACTACCTTGAGCATATGATGTTGTCAATTTACTGTTATCAAATTTATAAGCATATTTTATTCTATGTTCGTTAATATTTTCTTTAAAGTCTGTAGTTGTAGTAAAATCATCAGCTTTAAAATCAATATTTGTATTAGAAAAACCTAATTCATGTTTTTTTGTTTCATAATCAAATGAATAATTTTCTTCAGAAAAATCATTTATATTTTTTTGACTTCTTGTCTTATCAGTAAACCTTTTATTGTTTTTATAATTTAAACTTAATTTATTATCATTATCAAACTTAAATTTTAAACCTGTTGAAAATTCTTCTCCACTTTTATTTTTTAAACCATATGGATTTTTTGTTTCTTTATATCCTATATCATAAGTAGTATTAACATTTTTAGTCTCAATATCAACACTATTATCTAATTTTATATAATTTTTCTTCGTATAAAGTCTTCTTTCTTCATTATTTTTTTCTCCAGAGAAAGAATACTTTTGAAATTCAGCTTTAAATTTATTTGTAACATTTAAATCTTGGCTTTTATATAAATATAAATCATTATTCATTTTCAAATTAATAGAGTTAGACTTATCACTTGAAGCATCGTATTTATCTTCTCTAAATGTACCATCTAATCCAAGTTTCCCAAAATTTCCAAGTTCAATATTTTGTCTACCTAATTCAACTTCATAAAATTTAGATTTATTCACATAATCTTTATAACTATCATCAAAAAGTCCTTCTCTAGACCAAACTTCTGAATCAGTTTTACCAATAGCTACTCTATAAATTTCATTGTCATTTTTCAGATTAAGATCTGCTCTTCTTTCAAGACTATCCTCAGAAATTATATTCTCAAATCTATTGTACTCTGCTGTTCTATTATCTCCCAAAATAACACTTCTATAATTGTCTCTAACTGTATCTAATTTTCTATTAAGAGCCTTATATGAAACTGTTGGTGTAAAAATATAGTTTCCAGCTTTATAGTTTCCTAAAGATGCTGTTATATTTTCAAAGTTATTAAGTTCATATTTTGCAATAGTAGTTGGAGTATAATTTACATCTATACCTAAAACATTCTTATGTTTTGTTGTTGTATTTATATCTTCTTCCCATAAGCTAAATCTTCTAAAATCATCACCATTTCTTTTGTCAAATGAAATACTAGCTCCATTTTCTTTATGTATTAAGTCTGCTTTTATTCTTTCATTTTTTGACATTAAATCATTTGAAGTTGATCCAGGGTCTAAGTCATGTAAATAATCATAACTTGTAGTTAAAGTATACTTATCATTGTCTTTCTTCATAGCTAGATTAGTGTATAAATCATGATCTATACTTGAATCGAACGAAATATCATCAACTTTATCATAAACAATTAAGCCATAGGCTTTCTTATCACTAACTAAGTTCATTTTCCCAGAAAAACTTAGATCTTTTGCTTCTCCTAAATTATACAAATTGGCATTCAAATTATAAAAACCTATATTTTTATCAAATTTATATCTATCCATTTTTAAAGATTTGTATACATTGTTATTATCATATTTTTCCATTACATCTGATAAACTACTTACCATGCTTCTAGTAGAGTTTTGAGATGTAAAATCAAAACTTCCATTTTCTCCATTATATTTATGACTAACTTCTACTTTATATCTTTTATGTTTTTTTTCATAGTCTGAGATTTCTAATCTATTTTCAGAATTTTTCTTTGCTTTAGATATTAACAAAAGATCATCTATATTTACTCTTGTTTCTCCCATGGTGTCAGTTTTATACCAGTTTTCCCATCTACCTATTAACCAACCCATTTTATCTGCAAATTTTGGAGAAATTCCTCCTCTAAACTTATCTCCTCTATTTCCATATAGAACTCCCATAGATGTTGCTGTTCCATAATCATCTGATGATTGAATTGTTACAAATAAAGGTACTTTCGAATCTTTACGAATATTTGCTCTAAACCAAGGAAAATTAAAAGGAGTAATATCTGTTCCTTTTATATACAAATTAGTATTTTTTAAAGTTATTTGTTTATCTGGCTCTATAAACATATCAGAAGATAATAAATGATAGCCCGCTTTACTCGGTTCTTTAGGGAAGTTTACTATTTTAAAATCAGTTGTTACCCAAGCATCTTTTGCATATATGTTCTCGTTCTCATATTTTATATAAGGACTTCCAAAAAAAACTCTATCATTAGGAGCTTCTGCCCCGGTAGTTTTAGCCACATTCATATAGGCAAAACTATTATAAAGCTCTCCTTTTTCATTCTTTTGTGAAACATTTCCTTTTTCAGTTTCAATCTTTATATTTCCCGTTGGTTGATCTATATTTATAAGAGCATTATCCGAAAAAAACATTTCACCTGTAGCAGGATCTCTCTTAAGTTTATAAAATAAAGCACTCATAGTCCCATTAGTTACTTTTACTCCATTATCTGAAGTTAGAGTATTTTCATTTAAATCTATTACAACTTCATCTGCATCTGAAGTAACAGTTTCTGCATATGAATTTGTTATTATTGCCGATAAGATAAGTAAAAAAATAACTTTTCTTTTCATTTAACTCTCCCTAAAAACATTTGATTATATTTAAAGAATTATATCACAAATAGTCAATTTTATCTATTATTAGTTTTAAATTCTCTTTTTATATTTCTTTCTTGATCTTTCTTAGCTATACTTTCCCTCTTGTCATAATTTTTCTTTCCTTTTGCTATGGCAATTTGAATTTTCACATAGCCTTTTGATAAATGAACATCTATAGGTACTATTGTATAACCTTTAATTTTTACCTTTTCATGTATTTTTTTTATTTCTTTTTTATGTAACAATAACTTTCTAACTCTTCTTTCTTCTGGATTATAAACACTTCCAAACTCCCATGGAACAACCGACATTCCCATTATATAAATTTCATCATTTATTATTCTCACAAAAGATTCTTTAATACTAACTTTTCCAGCTTTTATAGATTTTACTTCACTACCTTTAAGTTCTATTCCAGCTTCATATCTATCTTCTATGAAATAATCAAAAAAAGCTTTTTTATTGTTTGCAATTATCATATTTCACCTCTATCTTTTATCTTTTATCTTTATATTTTTTATTTTAAAGTGATATCGGACTAACAACTATTTCTAAATTAAACATGTCAACTTTTTCAAGAAGAACTTCTAATTTATCTCCTAAATTAAATACAATTTCTTTATCATCTCTATCAAACATACAGTAATGTTCTTCATCAAATTCATAAAAATGTTTTGCCGTTGTTACATCCCAACTACATTCAATATGTTCTTCTGTTTCAAAAAAAACTTTTCTTTGACTAAAGCCTGTAACCATAACTTCGAATACAGATCCAACTTTAGCTCTCATATATTCAACTAATTTTATTTTTACACTTTCATCTTCGGCTCTCATAGCAATTCTTTCTGTTTTCGATATATGATTAGCTATCTCTTCTAAAAGTGAAGCTTTTAAAGTTTTCACGCTTTCATCTATACTAGAAAATAAGACCCTATGAACTAACAAATCAGCATATCTCCTAATTGGTGATGTAAAGTGAGTGTAATGTGATGAAGATAGCCCAAAATGTCCTATATCTTCTACTGTATATTTTGCTTGTTTTAAAGAGGTCAAAATCATTTTATGAACTAGCATACTAACATCTTTATTTCTTGATTTTTCAATAATTTCTTGAAATTGTTTAGGATGGACATTATCTATATTTGGAATTTTATATCCAAACTTTGCCAATATTTCATTTAATCTATATATTTTTTCTCTGTTTGGTTTTTCATGAGTTCTGTATACAGAAGCAAGTTCCATCCAATAGGTTCTTTCAGCTACACTCTCGTTTGCAGCTATCATAAAATCTTCTATTATCTTTTCTGCTTCTCCTCTTTCTATTAGATCTACTTTCATAACTTTTTTATTTTCATCAAGTATAACTTTTATTTCCGGCAATTCAAAATCTATGCTTCCTCTTACATATTTCTTTTCCCTTAATATTTTTGATAATTCAAGCATTTCTTTTAACATATCGTAAATATCTATATATTTATTTTTTAATTCTTGGTCATCATTCAATATTTTATTGACATCAGAATAAGTCATTCTGTGAACAGATTTAATTACCGACTTATAGACCTCATAATTTACAACATTCCCATTTTTATCTATTTCCATATCACAAGAAAAAGTTAGTTTTTCTTCTTTTTCATTTAAAGAACAAATACCGTTTGATATTTCTTTTGGAAACATTTGCAATACTCTGTCTACCAAATAAACTGAGTTTCCTCTTTCTCTTGCTTCTATATCAAGAGCCGAATCTTTTTTTACATAGTGAGATACATCAGCAATAGACACAATTAGTCGATAGTTCGAATTTTCCAACTTTTCAACATAAACAGCGTCGTCCAAATCTTTTGCATCTGCTCCATCTATTGTTATAATTGATAGCTTAGTTAAATCTTTTCTGTTTTTATAAGTTATCTTTTCATTATTAATTATAGTCTTAACTTCATTCATAGCTTCATCTGAAAAAGTTTCACTTAAACCTTCTCTAAAGATTAATGCTTCTATCATATTATCACTGTCATTGGCTGAGCCCAAACATTTTATAACTTTTCCTTCCGGCTTTCTACTTTCATCTCCCCAAAAAGTTATTTCTACTGCTACTAAATCTCTATCCTTAGCATTTCCTAATTTTGATTTTGGAATATAGATATCTTTTCCTAAAGAGTTTGTCGGTATAACAAAAGAAAAGTTTTTATTCATATCTAATATTCCTACAGCAATATTTTTTCTTCTTTCTATTATTTTTAAAACTCTTCCTTCTGCTCCTCTATCACTTGTTTTATCTTTTAATATTTCAACAAGTACGGTATCTCCATCAAGAGCTGTAGCAAAATATTCTTTGGGAATAAATATTCCCTTTTTATCTTCACTATCTATTTCATCTACAAAAGCAAATTTATTTTTTATTATTCTAAATATTCCTTTAATAAACTTTGTATCATCTGGCAAAACAAGTTTATTATTTTTATCTAAGGCTAAATCTCCTTGTTCAACCCAAGACATTATAATTATATTGTTATCTTTTCTCTTTTTAGGAGACCAATCTAAAAGACTTGATACTTGTCTAAAAGATAAACATTTTACATCTTTTAAAATTTTTTTTATTTTTAAAAGATCTTTTTCTATATTTATATACACCATCATGCCTCCTTTAAAATTTCATTTTTCATTTTTACTGTATTGATATGTTGTTTTTTACCAATACTTTTTAAAAATTTTTCGTTTTTTTCTATTTCTAGAAGTATTCCTTTATCTAAATTTCTATAAGTTTCCTCTCTAATTTCAACAACATCTGGATAATTTCTTCCAAGTTCTATTGCATCTGAAATATATACAATTTTTGATACTAAATTCATTTTTTCACAACCAATAGTATGATATTTAATTGCATTTAATATATCTGTATCTTTTATTCCCAAATTATTTTCTACCCAATAAGCTCCAGCAAAACCATGTAAAATTTCATTATTTTCTAAATCTTCTTCTGTCAAATCATTCATATAATTTTCTCTACAAACTTTTTTCATCCAATCTATATCCATTTCTTTTGCAATGTCATGTAAAAGAGAACCTATTTGACATTTTTCAATATCCGCATTATTTAATTTTGCAAGTCTTGTTGCCATTTCAACAACACCCATTATATGTTTAAATCTTTTTAGACTAACTTTTTCTTTTACAACTTTTTCTAAACTTTTAAAATCGTATTTCATAACATACCTCAACATTTTATTCTTAACATTTAATTATATCACATTCTTTATAAAATAAAAAATTAGGTTTTATATTTTATGCTTATTTAAAAAGTATAAAATTAAATAGTAAAATTAGTCTCTGACGTCCATATTTGTTTAAAGAGCCTGTGTTTATTGAGCTCGTAGAACTCATACAACTGTCAAAAGACTTTATTTATTTATAATTTTTATTAATAATGGAAAACTTACTATTGTAATTTACCTAATTTTCTAATAAATCAAAAAAATAGAATAGAAATATTGGATTATATGTTATAATGTGTAAGAAACAAAAAATATGGAGGTTTGATATTAATGATAGCAACTGCTAATCTTGGAATGAGATTTTCAGGTAGAAAATTATTTGAAGATGTAAATTTAAAATTTACTCCTGGAAACTGCTATGGAGTTATAGGAGCTAACGGAGCTGGAAAGTCAACATTTGTTAAAATACTTTCTGGAGAATTAGAAGCAACTGAGGGAGAAGTTATTTTTGAAAAAACAAAAAGAATGTCTGTTTTAAAACAAGACCACTTCCAATACGAAGAAGAAGAAGTTTTGAATGTTGTTTTAATGGGAAATAAAAAATTATGGGATATAATGGTAGAAAAAAATGCTATTTATGCAAAAGAAGATTTTACTGATGAAGATGGTATGAGAGCTTCTGAACTTGAAGGAGAGTTTGCTGAACTAAATGGTTGGGAAGCCGAAACTGAAGCTGAAACTTTACTTATGGGATTAAAAATTGGAGCAGAATTACATCACAAATTAATGAAAGAATTAACAGAGCCTGAAAAAGTAAAAGTTTTACTTGCACAAGCACTTTTCGGAGAGCCAGATGTACTACTTTTAGACGAACCTACAAACGGTCTTGATGTTAAAGCAATAGCTTGGCTAGAAAACTTTATTATGGGTCTTGAAAATTCAACAGTTATTGTTGTATCACACGATAGACACTTTTTAAATAAAGTTTGTACTCATATTACAGATATTGATTATGGAAAAATAAAAATGTACGTTGGAAACTATGATTTCTGGTATGAATCAAATGAGCTTATGAAAACTCTAATCAACAATAAAAACAAAAAATTGGAACAAAAAAGACAAGAATTACAAGAATTTATTGCTAGATTTAGTGCTAACGCCTCTAAGTCTAAACAAGCTACTTCAAGAAAGAAACAATTAGAAAAATTACAACTTGAAGATATGCAAATGTCTAACAGAAAATATCCGTTTGTTGAATTTAAATCAGATAGAGAAGCTGGAAACAATATGTTAAAAGTTGAAAATCTAACAAAAACAATAGATGGAGTTAAAGTTCTAGATAATGTATCATTTACAATTGAAACTGGGGATAAAGTTGTTTTCTTAGCTAAAAATGACCTAGTAAAAACTACTCTATTATCTATCTTATCTGGAGAAATAGAGCCTGATTCTGGTTCATATACTTGGGGAGTTACAACAAGTCAAGCATATATGCCAAGAGATAATAGCCAATACTTTAACAATTCTAATTTGAATTTAATTGATTGGTTAAGACCATATTCTCCAGATGAACACGAAGCATTTATAAGAGGTTTCTTAGGTAGAATGTTATTCTCTGGTGATGAAACATTGAAAAAAGTTTCAGTTTTATCAGGAGGAGAAAAAGTTAGATGTATGTTATCAAAATTAATGCTTTCTGGGGCAAATGTATTGTTATTTGATAACCCTAGTGACCACTTAGATTTGGAATCTATTACATCTTTAAACAAAGCTCTTATAAAATTTAATGGAACAATTTTATTTGGAGCACATGACCACGAATTTATTCAAACAGTTGCTAATAGAATAATTGAAATTACTCCTAAAGGTGTCGTTGATAAAATGATGACTTATGATGAATATTTAGAAGATGAAAATATTCAAGCTAGATTGGAAGAAATGTATAATTAATTTTTAAATTTTTCTTTTTTTTTCTTAAAAGAAATGGTAAAATATATTATATTAATTTTAGTTTTGTAGGGAGGCTTTATTATGAAAGAATTGGTTGCAAAATTAGGTTGGAAAAAATGTCACATCTCAACAGTAAATCATAAATTTGAAGATGCTACTATTTTAGATGTGAGTGATAACTTTGTTTTAATTGAAACAGATGAAAAAGAAAAAGTGCTAATTAATCTACAATTTGTTAGAATTATAGTTGAAGCTAAAGAAGGAGTTGGAGCTCCAGTATTTGTTCCACGTGATTTATAGTCTTTTTTAAGGCTATTGCATTTTTTCTTAATTTTGAATATTTGCAATAGCCTTTTTTCATTTTATAGAAATATATTAATTATTTAAAGTTAATAACTTTCTCTTATCTTAAATTAATATTAAAATTAAAAAATAATGAAATTTCTTATATACTAGGAGGTTAAAATGAACGTAGTTATATTGAATGGAAGACTTACAAGAGATCCTGAATTAAAATATGGACAAAGTGGAAATGCTTATTCTAGATTTTCAATAGCTGTTGATAGACCTTTCTCTTCTGGAGAAAATAAAACGGCTGATTTTATAAATTGTGTTGCTTTTGGTAAAACGGCTGAATTTGTTGGTGAATACTTTAGAAAAGGTAGAAAAATATTATTAAAAGGTTCTCTACAAATGAGCCAATATGAAAGTGAAGGTAAAAAGCTTACTACCTATAATGTCATAGTTGATAATGTTGAATTTGGAGAAAGCAAGGGAACTAGTGAAGGTTCTTATTCAAACAATAGTTATTCAGCTCCTGCTGGCAATAAAAATAATACAAATAATCATATTGAAGAACCAAGTTTTGAGGAACATTCTGGAGCAGATGTTGATGATGAGTTCCCATTCTAGTGGAGGTAATAATGGAAGAAAAAAAATATGTTAATATTACAAAAGTTTATACTAAAAGAGGAGATAAAGGAGAAACTGACTTACTTGGTGGTAGTGCAGCTAGAAAAGATAGTCTAAAAGTTGAATCTTATGGTTGCATCGATGAGGCATCTTCTTTTATAGGACTTGCAAGATTTCATACAAAAAATAAAGTTATGAAAGATAGATTAAAAGGAATACAAAATAAAATGCTTGTTCTTGGTGGTTTCTTAGCCAGTGATGAAAAAGGTAAAGAAATGATGAAAGATCAAATCAAAGAAGATGATATCAAATTGTTAGAAGAGTATATAGATGAGTATAACCAAAAATTACCTCCTCTAACACATTTTATACTACCTGGTGATGACGGAGTAGCTGCTTACTTTCATGTTGCTAGAACAGTAGTCAGAAGAGCTGAAAGAAGAATTGTATCTCTTACTGCTCAAGAACCTGGTTTAAATCCTCTTATTCAAAAATATGTTAACAGATTATCAGATTTAATGTTTGTTTTAGCAAGATACTCTGAAGAAGTGGAAAATAAAAAATGGAGATCATCTAACTTAAATATTTAGAACTTATAAAAAATTAAGCCGTAAAATTTTTTACGGCTTTTTGTTTATTGTATAGAAAAGTATAAAAAATAAGTAGAGAAAATTAGTCTCTGACGTCCATTAGTTCGAAGAGCCTGTGTTCATTAAGCTCGTAGAACTCATACGGCTGTCAAGAGACTTTTTTTATAAAAATTATTCTGCTTTAAAATTATAAATATCTAAAATAAATATAAACACTTGCTATTATTAAATTTTCTATGGCTATTAAGCCACCAAATTTAAAAAATTGAACAAAATTTATCTTACATCCTGCTTTATCTGCAGCTCCAACGGCAACAACATTTGTTGCAGAACCTAACAAACTTAAATTTCCTCCTAAACACGAACCAAATGACAATGCCCACCAAAATGCTTTTGTTGTTCCAAGAGAATCAAAAGATGGAATCATAATATGTAAAATTTTCGAGAAAGTTGCAGCATTAGCAACATTCCCAATAATTGATGTAAATATAGCAGACATCCACATTGTTGAGAACACAGCTCCTGCAAATTTTCCTTCTGTTAAACTTATCATTTTATCTCCAATATATTTAATTATATCAAGATTTTCAATTCCTTTTATCATCATAAATAAACCTATGAAAAAGAATAGAGTTTCCCATTCTACTCCTTCAAACATTTCTTTTGGCTTCTTTTTAGCAACTAGAGCTAATAAAACAGCTCCGGATAAAGATATCATTGCAAGTCCTTTATCAACAAAATTATTTAATATAAAACCAATTATTACTAATGAAAATATTATCATTGATTGTTTTAAAAGTTTTATATCTTTCAATGATCTACTTGAGTCCAATTCCATAATCTTAGCTTTTAATTCATTAGATACTTTCATATCTTTTGCATACATAAAATATACTGTTGCTAATAGAGATATCATTGAAAGTGCAGCTACTGGTGCTGTATTAAACAAAAATTCATTGAAAGTTAATTTTCCTTCAGCTCCAATAATAAGTTGAGTCGGATCTCCTATTAAAGTAGCTAAACCTCCAATATTTGCTGACATAACTTCTGTTATTACAAATGGGAATGGATCTAATTTTAACTGCTTTGCTAACAATATTGATACTGGTGCCATAAGTAATATTGTTGTAACATTATCTAAAAATGCCGAACATAAAGCAGTTACAACAGATAAAAGTACTATCAACTTGAATGGCTCTCCTCTAACAAGTTGAGCAACTTTTATTGCAAACCATTGAAACAATCCAGTTTCTGAAACAAGTAAAACTATCATCATCATTCCTACTAAAAGGAATAGAACTTCTAATCTTTCATATATAGTCTCAAGAACTTGCTCTTGTGTGGTAATTCCTATTAAAGTCATAAGTAATCCACCAGCCATTGTTGCCCAAGAACTAGGAACTTTTTCTGTGATTATACAATAAAAAACTGCTACAAATATAATTATTCCTATAATTAACATTTTTTCTCCTTCATTATTACTACTAAATATGTAAAACTTTCTTCAAAATATCAAACCTATTTATTGTTCCTATGTATTTATTTGTTTTAGGATTTACAACATAAAGTCTGTGAATACCTTTGTACACCATCTTAAAACAAATCTCCATTATAGGAGTCTCTTTATCAATAACTAAATATTTGACATCTTTTCTATAAATATCCTTGATTGTTGCCGTATCCTCGTTAATCAAATATTCTTCAAAAGGTTCTCCAACAGTTAAAAAATTTAAATCACTCATAAGTGATAAATGTTCTGGAAGACCAAAACCTATTAATTCTCTTTCTGTAATTTCTCCTAAAAGTTCACCATTATCAGATAAAACTGGTAAAGCTGATCTTTTTTCTAGTATTAATCTTTTTACTACTTCTTCCAAAGTATCATCTTCTTTTGCAGTTGTAAGATCTGGGCTTAAAACATCTTCTGCAGTTATTTTATGCTCTATTTCTATATCATTAGATGTTAATAATTCTATTATTTGCTTTGGATGAGATGTTCCTTTTAATTTTTCTATTATTTCTGGACGTTTTAAAGCTATTTTTGAAATAGCACTCATAGTTTTTAATAAGTTTTTATTTTTCAAAACATCTGAAATTATTAGAAACACTATTTTAATATTATCTTTCTCATTAGTTCCACCAACTTCTGCTTCTAAATCATTTTTTACAGTAGCAACAGCTATTATAAAATCTGAGAAATCTTTCATTCTAGTATGAGGTAAAAATATTCCACTTCCTATACAAGTAGATATTTCTTCTTCTCTTTTCAAAATATTTTTAATAATTTCATCTTTTTGTTTAGATACCGTCTTATTATCCTCTGCAACTTTTTCAACTATTTTTCTAATTATTTCCTCTTTAGAATTTACTTCCAAACTTGGAAATATATAATCCGGATTTAGATAACTTGAAAATTTCATATGTTCCTCCTCGATTTCTAATAATATAGTATTATACATCTAAAAAATGTCTATTGCAAACAAATAAAGTTCCTCGATTCATATTTTATAAACTCAATGAACATAGTCTCTTCAAACTAATACAGATGTCAGAGACTAATTTTCATTATTTAAATTTATACTTCCCTTGTAAATAAAAAGCTATTAATAGTTAATGATAAAATCATCAATTATTAATAGCTCTCTAATTTATTTTTTAATTATTCTATTATTTTATAGATGCTTCGTAAATTCCTTCTATTGTTTCTCCTATAGTTTTATCAAATTCCGCATCAGTTTGTTGTGCAGATAAACCTTCAGTTAAAGCTCTTGAGAAACTTGCAATAACTCCTGTATTTTTAGATAAGATATCATTTGCTTTTTCTCTTGAATATCCTCCAGATAAAGCAACAACTCTTACTACTCTTGGGTGTTTTGTAAATTCTTCATAGAAGTTTTCTATTGTTGGTAAAGTCAATTTTAACATTACATTTGATGTTTCTGGTAAAGCATTAAGATGTTTTCTAATTTCATCTCTTAATATTTCTTCACATTGAACTTTATCAACATTGTTTATATCTACTTCTGGTTCTATAATAGGTACAAGTCCAGCAGCTACTATTTGAGCTCCAACTTCAAATTGTTGAGCAACAACTCTTGCTATTCCTGCAGGAGAAGCTTTTTTAATAACAGATCTCATTTTTGTACCAAATATATGTCTTTCATTAGCTTTCTTTAATAAATCAGCAAGACCTGGATTTGGTTTCATTGTTTGAACTCCATCTTCATCTAAATCATTAAGTCCTTTATCTATTTTTAAGAAAGGTAATACTCTTTTTTCTTCCCATAAAAAGTCAGCTGTATACTTCCCATCAATTTTACTGTCCATAGTTTGTTCGAATAAAATAGCTCCTAATATTCTATTTTCATTGAAAGCAGGACTTTTGATTATTCTAGTTCTCATTTTATGGATTAAATCAAACATTTCAGCTTCATTTGAATATTGATCTTCATTTACACCATATAGTTTCAATGCTTTTGGAGTACTTCCACCACTTTGGTCTAATGCAGCTATAAAACCTTTTCCATTTCTCATTTTTTCTAATTTTTCGTTCATTATCTCACTCCTTATATTAAAAAAATATCAACCTGAAAGTTTTTTCAAATTACCTAGTATACTTTACCATATTTTTTGTTTTTTTTAAATCACTATTTTTAATTTTTTTTTAAATGGATACTTTATACTCTAAAAAGATAAGTATATTATCAAAAAAACTTTATTTTATTAAACTATTTAAATTTTTAATAAATTCACTTGGGTTTTCAATATTAAATCCTTCTAAAATTAAAGCTTGATTGTATAAAACATTTACTAATTTATCAAAATCTTCTGTTCCAACAGATGAAGTTAATTTATCAAAAAGTGTATGTTCTGGGTTTAAAGCTAAAACTTTTGTTGCCTTATTCATTTCTCCACCTGGCATGTCAGCAAGTACTTTTTCCATTTCCAAACTTATAGGACCTTTAGCAAGTAAAGCTGAAGCTCCACTTCCTATATTATTGCTTAATTCAACTTCAGAAACTTTATCTTTCAAAATTTCTTTAATATTTTCAATAACCTTTTTATTTTCATCAGCTATCTTTTTTACTTTTTCTTCTTTTTCTACATCATCACTTAGTTTAAAATCTGAACTATTTATAGATTTGAATTGTTTTCCACTATAATCCATCATAGCTGTTAAAGTAAATTCATCTATTTTATCAGTTAAAATTAAAACTTCTCTACCTTGTTCCTTTAATTTTTCCATTTTTGGAAGTGATTTTACTGTATCTATATTTTCTGTAGGAACATAAAGAATTTCTTTGTTTTCTCCCATTCTATCTACATATTCTTTTAAAGTTACATATTTATCCTCATTTGAAGACATAAATATTAATAAATCTTGTAGCTTTTCCTTGTTCATACCAAACATATCTTGAACTCCAGCTTTAATACTTCTTCCAAACTCTTTCCAAAGTTCAATATATTTTTCTCTATCATTTTTTAAGACTTTTTCCAGTTCAGAAATAATTTTCTTTTCTAAATTTTTAGATATAGTTTGTAATTCACTATTTTGTTGTAATATTTCTCTTGAAATATTAAGTGATAAACTATCACAATCTACAAGACCATTTATAAAGCTAAAGTATTCCGGAATTAAGTCTTCACATTTATCCATTATAAAAACATTTTTTGTATATAGTTGTAAACCTCTTTTAAAAGATTTAGTGTAGTAATCATAAGGTAATTTTTTAGGAATATATAGTAAAGCATTATACTCTATATTTCCTTGAACTTTTAGATTAAAATGTAATAAAGGGTCGTTCCAATCATGGAATGTAGCTTTATAAAATTCATTATAATCCTCATCTTTTAATTCTTTTTTATCTTTTTTCCAAATAGGTTTTGTTGAATTAATAACTTCATCTCCAAAATAAATTTCGTATCTTATGTAATTAGAATATTTTTTTACAAGTTCTTTTATTTTCCAATCTTCTAAAAATTCATTACATGTATCATCTTCTTTTATATGAAGACTAATTTTTGTACCTCTATTTTCTATAGAAATTTCTTCAATTTCATAATCTCCATCTCCAGAAGATACCCACTTTACTCCTGTTTCTGAATAAGGAGATTTTGTTTCTATAGTTATTTCATCAGCTACTATAAATCCTGAATAAAATCCTACTCCAAATTGACCTATAATATCAACTTCACCTTTTTTTGCTTCTTCAAGCTGTTCCTTAAATAATTTTGACCCAGACTTTGCAATAGTTCCAATATTTTCATCAACTTCATCATAAGTCATTCCTATACCGTTATCAGATATAGTTAAAATTCTATTTTCTTTATCAATAGAAATTTCTATTTTATATCTATCATCTCCATTTAAAATATTAGTATCTGTTAATGCCTTAAATTTTAATTTATCTATTGCATCGTTAGCATTAGAAATTAATTCTCTTAAAAATATTTCTTTATTTGTATAAATAGAATGTATCATTAGATTTAATAATTCTTTTGTTTCTGCTTTAAAAACCTTTGCTTCTTTTTTCATAAAATTTCCTCCCATTTATTTTTAGCACTCTATACTATATATGGCTAATAATTTTATATATTATATATCACATTTTTTTTATTTTGTCAAACGAGAGAATTATTTTGGTTGTATTACTAAATGGTGTTTCTGGAAAAAATTTCAATTAATAGTTAATTTTTTATGTAATAATGAGATAGTGATAATAAATAAAAAAGCTGTTACAAATTTGCAACAGCTAATTTTCTTACAAAATTATTCTTAACATATCAAGTTCATTCATAGGCACATCTGTTTTTATTTTTACAAAAGAATTTGGATTTGCCGATTCTACACTTTCAGTTTCTCTACCCATTTTATCCAGTAAAATCATTTCAGGCATCACAAAATCTCTAACCTTTATTTCAGGACTAACAATTTGAACTTCTTGTCCAACAAATAATTTATTTCTAATTGCAACTAGATATTCGTTATCACTTAACTTTTTCTCAATTTTTGCAACTAATTTATGAGTTTGGCTATAAGAATTTCTATTATTATAGTTTAAAGATTCTTTACCTGCTTTTCCATGATAGAAACCTTCTGTATATGACCTATTTGAAATAGACTCAAGCTCAGTTTTCCATTCAGGATTATACTCATAATTCCCACTATAATAAGAATTTAATGCATCTTTATATACTTTTACACAATTAGACACATAATAAATTCCTTTCATTCTACCTTCAATTTTAAGTGAATCCACTCCTGCATCTAAGATTTTATCTATCATTTCAATAGTACATAAATCTTTTGAGTTAAAAATATATGTTCCATGTTCATCTTCATAAACAGGCATAGTTTCCCCAGGTCTAGTTTCTTCAACTAATGAATATTTCCATCTACATGCTTGAGCACAGTCTCCTCTGTTTGCATCTCTACCAGTCATATAGTTACTTAGTAGACATCTTCCAGAAATAGCCATACACATAGCTCCATGAACAAAAACTTCTAGTTCTATATCTGGAACTTTTTCTCTTATTTCTTTTATATTTTCAAGTGAAATTTCCCTTGCTAACACTACTCTCTTGGCTCCCATATCTTTCCACATTTTTACAGAACGCCAGTTAGTATTACTTGCTTGTGTACTTATACTTATATTTAAGTTAGAATTTTCCTTAACAACCTGAAAAACTCCTAAGTCAGCAACTATTACTCCATCTACTCCAACTTTTTCTAAAAATTTTACATAATCAGGTAAAGCTTCAAGTTCATCATTATGAGGTATTATATTTAAAGTTACATATACTTTTTTCCCTCTTTCATGTGCATACTGTACAGCTTCCTCTAATTCTTCATCTGAAAAATTGTTGCTCCCTGCTCTTAAGTTAAACATCTTTCCACCCATAAAAACAGCATCTGCTCCATAGTGTAAAGCCATTTTAAATTTTTCCATATTTCCAGCAGGTGCTAGTAATTCAACCTTTTTCAAAATATCAATCCCTTCTAAATTATCTTTTTATTATTTTATTTTATCTGTATAACTTTTAAATTTAGTAATTTCATTTAAGAAAAGTAACTTAATTGTTCCAACAGCACCATTTCTATGTTTTCCAATTATAAGTTCACTTATTCCTTTATTCTCAGTTTCCGGTATATAGTAATCCTCTCTATACAAGAAAGCAACTATATCAGCATCTTGTTCTATTGCTCCCGATTCTCTTAAATCTGAAAGCATTGGCCTTTTATCCATTCTTTGCTCAACGCTTCTTGAGAGTTGTGATAAAGCTATTATTGGTACATTTAACTCTCTTGCCAACCCTTTTAAAGCTCTCGATATATCTGAAACTTCTTGTTGTCTATTAAATTCTCCCCTAGACACTCTCGTTCCATTTATTAATTGTAAGTAATCTATTACTATTAAATCTAATTTATCATTACTTTTCATTTTTCTAGCATAAGATCTTATCTCCAATACATTTGTATTTGGCAAATCTGCAACAAATATATTTTTTGAAGATAAATTTCCCATAGAAAAAGCCATTCTTGCCCATTCATCTTCTGTAAGATTACCCATTTTTATCTTTCCTTGACCAATTTCACTTTCCATAGCAAGTAATCTTTGATATAGTTGTTGAGCTGGCATTTCTAAACTAAATATTAATACATTTTTATTAGAAATATTTGCTGCATTTAAAGCTAAGTTTAAAGCAAAAGCTGTCTTTCCCATTGCAGGTCTAGCTGCTAGAATTATTAAATCCGAATTATTTAGTCCCCCTGTCATTCTATCTAAATCAACAAAACCTGTTGGGATTCCTAAAATTTTATCTCTATTTTTTCTCATCTCATCAAGTCTTGTCAATTCATCAACAGACAAGGAACCTATATTTATTATCTCGCTTTTTAATATTTTATTAGATAAATTTAAAACCATTTCTTCAGCTTTATCTACTATGGAATCTGCTGTTCCTTCTTCTCTATAAGCTATCTCTGTTATCTTAGCTCCAATATTACCTAATTTTCTAAGCATAGCTTTTTCTTTTATTAGCTCTGCATATTCCAATAAATTATATGAGCTTGTAATATCTTCTAATATTTCACTCAAAACTTCTTGAATTTCTTCCTTATTTTTAAAATTACTTCTTTTGATTTCATCAGCAACTAAGACAGGATCTATTCCTCTACTCTCAGAATGTAATTTATTCATAAGCTCAAAAATAGCACTGTTTTCTGAGTTATAAAAATCATCTGCTCTTACTAAATCTTGTATCTCATCAAAAATTTCATTATCATAAAATATCCCCCCTATCAAAGCTTTTTCAGCTTCTAAACTATGAGGAATTTTTTGTAAAATACTTTCTTCCAAGATATCCTCCTAAAATTTTTTAGTTATTTTACTTAGAAACTATATTTACTTTTAATATAGCTTTAACATCTGCAAATAATTTTATACTAACTTCATCTGTTCCCAATGATTTTATATTTGCTTCTATTTTCTTTTTATCTATATCCAAATTCAATTCTTCTTTTATTTGGCTAGCTATTTCTTTGCTAGTTATAGCTCCAAACAATTTTCCATTTTCTCCAGATTTTACTGATATAGTTAAAACTTTTCCTTCTAGTATTTTTTTTACTTCTATAGCTTTTTGTCTTTCTTCTTCGTGTTTTTTAGCTTCTTTTTTCTTTCTATTTTCAATTTTTTGTAATTCTTCAGCAGTTGCTAACACAGCCTTTTTATTTTTTAATAAAAAATTATGAGCATATCCATCAGATACACTTACTATTTCTCCTTTTCTTCCTTGTCCTGCTACATCTTCTAAAAGTATTACTTGTATTTTTGCCATTTTTTTACCTCCGTTATATTTTTATATCTCTACTTTCTATTACATCAAAACTCATTAAAGCTCCAAATACAAATGCAATCATAGGATAAAATACTCCTATTCCTATACTAATTATATGCTTTAATATATTTGATTTTACATTTAAACCATCTAAAAAACCGTATATACATTTTATTCCATACCACACAAATATAAATCTTGTTATATCTAATATATTTGCTGATATTATTGTACTTTCAATATTTAAAAATTGTTGTCCAAAAACTATAGCCATAAAAGGCAATAACCAATAGCAAGATAAAGTCCAATGCTTATATGTATTAGCTCCTAATGAAAAAAATAAAAAAATATTTGCTAAGAATATATAACTAAATATGCTTGGGATTATTGTAGCTTTTAATAAATCCATAGACATAATCACTTTTACTTCTGATACAAAATTACTATCCATTTTTTCTAACATATGTACTGCTGATTGCAAACTTGTAAATAAAAAATTTCTATCTATATACAAGTAAGCTAGCACTGCTCCAGAAGAAATCAATGACATTATAACTATCCTATCATAAGGTCCTATTCCTTTTAATTGTAGCTTTGCAACAATTCTTAACAAAATTTCTGTTAAAAATGGAATAATAATATATAGTATCATTAATCTTATATTTATCAAACCTAGAACTATTAAGACTAAAGCATTTACTAAACTTGCATATTTTCTACCATATATTCTTACTTTTGTTATTCTATAATACGGAACTAAATAGCTAAATACTGGCACTAAAAGGGATATGAAAAAATATATAACTATCGTTGCTACTGATGAAATAAATTTTAAAATAGCCATTTTCCTCCTTAATTACAATTAATTTCTTCCTGTAAGATAATTTTCTACATTTCTAAGAAATTCTTCTTCACTGTTTCTTTTATCTTTTTTTCTAGAATCTTTAGCCAATTCAAATTCTATATTTAAATTTGGTTCTTCAAAAAATTCTCTTATTATTACTGTGAAATCCTCTTTATATTCATTTGTTTCCATAGTTTCTTTTATAAAAGCCCACTTCGAATCTTCATAAATTATTGTTAGAATATTATCTTCTATCTTATATGGACTAGCTCCCATTAAATATACTTTATAGTATATTGCATGAGAAACAGCACTTTCAAGAAAATCTTTCCAATTAGCTTTTACATCTGATAGACTTATTTTTACATTACTTTTCTTTGTTTTAGCCTCTTCATGTATTTGATATTTAGAGTCAGGCTCCGAAATGTATTTAACCTTAACTTCTTCTTTTTTAGGTTTTAATTTTTCTAAAATATCTGCTATTATAACATATCCTACAAGTTTTTTATCTTCTTCAAACTTAAATTTTCCTAAAACATCATAAATTATAGATATTATTTTTAGCCCCTTATCTATATCAAGCATATTTTTTACAATACTATTTTTACAATATTTAGCAAAATCTTTAAAAAACAATTCTAAATCAAAAGATTCAGATGATAATTTTTCTAATTCATCTATTATATCACATTCTTTTCCAACTAAAACTTTTTCTAAAAAGTTTTTTATTCTTGAACTAGGAGTTATGCCTAAAGTTTCTTCTGTAGTTTTTAAATCTATTTTTTCTCCGTTTGTTGCAACTATAAGTCTTTCCAAAATAGAAATTGAATCTCTCATACTTCCAGTTGCATTTTCATAGATTATTGGAAAGACTTCTTCTTCAGCACTAAAACCTTCTTCTTTTAAAATATATTCAAGTCTGTTTTTCATTTCTTCCAAACTTAAAGTTTTAAAATCATATCTTTGACATCTTGATATAATTGTAGGTAATATTTTATCTAATTCAGTAGTTGCCAATATAAATAAAACATGAGCAGGGGGCTCTTCTAAAGTCTTTAAAAGTGCATTGAATGCTTCTTTTGTTAGCATATGTGCTTCGTCTATTATATAGACTTTTTTTAATCCTTCAACAGGTTGATAATTAATTTTTTCTTTTAAGTTTCTTATTTCTTCGATACTCCTATTTGAAGCAGCGTCTATTTCTATCAAGTCTGCAAATCTTCCTTCATTTATTGCTTGACAATTTTTACATTCATTGCAAGGCTCTCCATCATCATGAAGATTTAAACAATTAACTCCTTTTGCTATTAATCTAGCTGTTGTTGTTTTCCCAACACCACGAGGTCCTGAAAAGAGATAAGCATGAGCCATAGAATTATTTTTTAAAGATAATTTTAAAGTCTTCACTATTTCATTTTCTCCAGAAATTTCAGAAAAATTAGCAGGTCTATATTTCCTATAAAGTGTTATATGCATTTTCTACTCCAAATCATAATTATTCATCTTAGTTCTTAAAGTATTTCTTGTTATTCCCAATAACTCAGCCGTTTCAATTTTTTTACCATTTGTTATTTCCAACACTTGTTTTATTAGTTCTTTTTCAACTCTTGATATAACTTCATAATAGTAATCCGAATTTTTATTATCCAATCTTAACTGCCCCAGTTCATTTTTAATAAGAGTTTCAAGTGAAATATTTCTTGCTTCTTCAGTCAAACTTAAAAGTTTTTCACCCATAACATTTGGTGGTAAATCTTCTAGTAAAATACTTCCACCTCTTGCCATTGCAACTGCATATTTTATAGCATTTTTAAGTTCATTTACATTACCCGGCCAATCATATCTCATTAGTTTTTTTAAGGCAACTTTACTAATTCCTTTTATATTCTTGTTCATCTCTTTATTACATTCGGCTATATAATGGTCTACAATAAAAGGAATATCTTCTTTTCTTTCCCTTAAAGTAGGAATGTCTATTTCTAAAACCTTTAATTTTCTATAAAGTTCATCTATAAATAAACCTTTGCTTATTAATTCTTCTAAGTTGGCACTTGTCGATGCAATTATCCTCACAAAAGCATTAATAGGTTCTCCTGCCCCTAATCTAAAAAATTTATTCTCTTCTAGTAAAAATAGTATATTTGATTGCATTTCTAAGCTAAGAGATTCTACATTTGCTAAATGTAATATTCCTCCTTCAGCTTTTTCCAATTCTCCATATTGACTATATACTGCACCTTCAAAAGATCCTTTCTCATAACCAAATAGTTTTCTTTCAAGTAATGTTGATCTATAAGAATTACAATTTATACTTATAAGTGGTTTTTTATTTACAAAGCTAAATTGGTGTATAGCTTTAGCAACACTAGTTTTACCAGTTCCTCTTTCTCCACTGACTAATACAGGAACAGAACTACTTGCTACCTTACCTATAACTTTATATAAGTTTACCATTGCTTTACTACGACCTATTAATTTATCTCCCATTCCTATAGATTTATCAACTTTTTCTGCAAGTATTTTATTATCTTTTACAGATTTTTCAACAATTTTTACTATTTCTTCTTTTTTTTCTGGTTTTAAAATATAATCATAAGCACCAGCTTTAATACTTCCAGCTATAACTCCTAGATTAGATGTTTCCCCAAGTATAATAATGACAACTCTTTTTTGAATTTCTAATATTTTTGTAATTAAATTTATAAGTGCATCTTCCTTAGAATTTTTTTCATCAATCAAAATTGCATCAAATTTCTTTGATTTTATTGCCTCCATAAAGTTTATAACATTATCGACAAATACTAATTCATTTTCAAAGTTATCTTCAAACTCCATTTTTAGATCATTTTCTAGACGAAGACCTAATAATATCATTTTTCCTCCTTCCTATTTAAAATCAAAATTATAATCTAAATAAAAAGTCCCATTTACTGCTTTTCCACCTTTTAGCAGCTCTACTCTCCAAGAACCCATAACCCTTTCAACTGCTGCATCTATCTCAGGAACACCACTACCATTAACTATCGAATAAGATAAAACATTCCCCATTTTATCAACCTTTAATTGTACTCTTATTTTCCCATGTTTTCCCGACTGTCTTGCACTTTGTGGAAACTCTGGCTTTCTATTTCTGTCACTCCAGTTCACTAAATAGCCCTTTTCAGATGTTCCCATCTTACTTCCAGATACTAATCCATTACTATAATTTACATTTTTTAATACTCTATCCACTACTTCTTCTGTTTCTGAAGATGGACTGTATCCACCATTAGGATTTCCAGCAATTTTAGGTTTTGATTGAGAAATTTGCTTTTTTAAATCGGCAAGTGATGGTTTCTTTTTTTCCACCTTTTCTTCTTTTGTTGTTTTTTCAATTTCTTTTTTTTCTTCTTTCTTTTTCTCTTCTTTTTTCTCAATTTCTATAGTCTTTTCTTCTTTAGAAATTTGCTTTTCTTCCTTAGGTTGTTTTTCTGTTTTCTTTTCATTAGTAACTTCTTTTTCATCAATTTCTTTTTCAGTTTCAGCTTGTTCACCTTTTTTTTCTATGCTGGTTGCATCTAAATTTTGTTCTTTAGCATCTGCATTCTTTTCAGCTTTAAATTGAGTTGAAGCACCTGTTTCCATAGCAACTAAACCTATTTTTATTTCATCTGCTTGGGTTAAACTTTCATCTTTTTTATACACAGTAAGAGCAAATATTATAGCCACATTTATAGCAATTGATAAAACTAAACAAATTAAATCATTTTTTTTCATTTTTATCACCCATTTTTTATTGTGGTATCAATATTTATAGCACTTGCTCCTGCTTCTTTAAGTAAACTCATTATTTCTACAATAAAACCATAATCTATACTCTTATCTGCTGATATTACTACATCTTTATTATCTGAAGCATTTAATTTGTCACTAACAAAATTTAAAAATTCTTCCAAAGTAACTTGTTCTTGATTATTTTTTGCTCCATCATCATATTTCACATATATATTTTTATCTTTATCTATAAGGATTTGAACTTCTTTTAAAGTACTTTTAGTTTTAGCAACAGTTGACTTTGGTAAGTCTATTTTAAAGGCTGCTGTATCATCAAAAGTAGTCGCCAACATAAAAAATATTAAAAGAAGAAACACTACATCTATAAGTGGAGTTATCTCAAGAATAAGGTCTCCCCCACTTCTTCTTTTTATTCTATCTATTTTCATACTTTACCTACTCTCTGAAATAATTTAATAACTCTGTTGAAGTTTTTTCTATATCACTTACTATCAAATCAATTCTTTTATTAAAATAGTTATAAAACATCATACAAGGAATGGCTACAATAAGCCCTCCTGCTGTTGTGTATAAAGCTTCAGAAATCCCTTTTGCAAGAACTGCTGCATCTCCTGTTCCATTTACTGATATTGAGTTAAAAGCAGTAATCATCCCTGTTACTGTTCCTAATAAACCAAGTAAAGGAGATGTATGAGCTGCCATTGAAAGTAGCCACATATTTCTTTCTAATAATTTTATCTGTTCTATTGCTTTTTCCTTTCCTTTTTCTTCTAAAGCTGATAAACTTTCTTTATTTTCTTTATAACCATATACTAAAATATCTTTCAACACACTTGATGTCGATGATTTATTCGAGTTAAAATAAATTATTGCCTCTTTAATTTTACCCTCTTTAATCATTTCTTTTACTTCAGATGGTAATTTTGTAAAATTACTTCTTTCTTTTAATATAAAATATGAAAATCTTTCTAAAACTGCATAAAGTCCAATTATCCCCATTAAAAGGATAACATACATCAGTGCTCCACCTGCATTAAGTATTTGCATTTCCTATCTTCCTTTCTTAAACTAATTAAATAATTTATCCCAAAGTTTTTTGAAAAAAGATTTTTTTTCTACTCCTTCGGATAATTCTTCCACTAAATTTGCTGTATTTTCTTGATTGATTTTTATTTTATCTCCATTTTCTTTTAAATTTTCTCCAGAGATATTAACAGATGATGATTCTAAATTTTGATTTTTTAGTATCAATTCTTCTGTATCTATCTCTTTTACATCTAATTGTTGAGAATTTTCTGCAACAACTTCTTTACTAATTGTATTCTCTGTATTATTAAACGTTTCTTCTTCTGAATAAACTAACATACCTGATATTAAGAAAATAAAAACAAATAATTTTTTCATTTTTTCCTCCCTATCCAATTAAAACTAATTTCATATAGGTAAATAAAGTCTCTTGACAGCCGTATGAGTTTACGAGCTCAATGAACACAGGCTCTTCGAACTAATACGGACGTCAGAGACTAATTTTCTATTTAATTTTTATACTTTCCTATAGATTAAAAATAATCCTTAAACTTAGAAGCTCTTTGTTTATCTAACTTTTGAAGCTCCTTATAGTATTTATTTGCCTCTTTCATATTGTTTTCAACTAATCTATAATAAATTAATTTTTCTAGTGTGTAGTTATGTAAATCTTTATTATTTTTTACAGAATAAAGTTTTAAGAATAATTTTTTTGCTTCAGCTACGTTATCTTGTCTATCATAAATTTCTGCAGCTTTTAATGTTGCATCAGTTGTAAAACTTCCATTCTTTGTATATAGCTTATTATATCCATTTAAAGCAGCTTTTAAATTATTTGAACTTTCATCAGCTTGAGCTATTCTATAAATCATATAATCTTCTTGTGGGGAATGCTGAGTATAATATTTTTTAGCTTTTGTCAAATCTTTTCTTTCAAAATAATAATCTCCTAAATTTTTACTTGCATAATTTTTATACTTAGGATATTTTAATAGTTTTTCATACTGTCCTACAAGTTTAAAATCTTTTTTAGCTTCATAATATTGAGCTAGATAATAATCTCTTTCCTCATCTGCTAGTTCATTTATATATTTTTCTATATCCTTATATTCTTTGTTTTTTAATTTTAAACTAATAATTTTTATGTTATTATTTTCTTTTATGCTATTGTCATCTGTACTAGATTTTAATGTATTTAAAGTTTCAATAGCTTTTTCTGTATCATTATTTTCAGTATAAAAATTAGCTGATAAATTAATTAAACTATTTTTTAAAGAACTATTAGGATAAGTTGCTAAGAAATTATTTTTTTCTTTTTCAAAAAGAGCTGTTTCTCCTTGTAAACTTAAAGTATTTATGTATCTATAGTATGCTTGCTCTCCATAAAATGTTTCTGCATAATTTCTATATACTTCTTTAAATAATTCTCCTGCTCTAGCATAATTTTTTTCATTATAGTAGCTATCAGCTATCTGATATTTTCCATAAACTTCATAGCCATTTAATGTTGACATCTTAGAGTAATATGTTCTGGCTTCATTATATTTACCCAATCTAAAGTAACTTAAGGCAATTTTATCCAACATTTCACTATAAATTGCTTTTTCTTTTTCCGGATTTATCTTAGATAAATAAGTTTCTCCTGCCGATATAGCTTCACTATATTTTGAAGCTAAGAAAAAATTTCTAACTCTATTTAAATAAACCTTTGTATTTAAGCTACCATCATTGCTTGCCAATACCTTTTGAAATTGATTTTCTGCTTCATCATACTTTCCAGAACCTAATGCTGCTACACCTTTTAGATAATTCAAACTATTATCATCATTAACTCTTGATAAATAAGAATCCATTTCTTCATACTTCTTTTGCTCTAAAAGTGTAGACATTAAACTAGAAATAATTTCAACATTAGTATATTCATCTAAATATTCCTTATAAATTTCTTCTGCTCGAGAATAATTTCCAGTTTTATAATAAGCATCTCCTGTGTAAAGGTATATATCTTTTTTATACTCTGTATCATCAGGGTAAACTCTCTTATATTGTGCAAATCTATTTGATAAATCGTCCATATCTAAAATTTGACTATCAAGCAAAATAACTCTAAATAAATTTTCTTTATCTGGAGATACTGCAAAAAGTCTTCCATAGTAATCTTTTGCTAATTTATAATTTCCAACTTGATAAGCCGAATTAGCTATTATTCTTATGATATTGTCTGTATCTGTTTGACTTACTACAACTCTTCTAATTATCTCTCTATTTTCAATAATTTCATTAAATTTCTTCAACTTATAATTTATTGCAAATATATGATAAATAGATTGATTATAGTAATCAGTATCTTTTAAAGATTCAAATTTTTTCAATGCCTGTTGATACTCTTCTTTTTTATATAAAGAATAGGCTTGTCCATAAATCAATCTAGGGTTATTTGGGTCATCACTTTGAGAATAATACCTTAAAGCTCTGTCATAATTTTCCTTTGTAACATACAAATCTCCTATCATAATCATTGCAGTATTATACTCTTTTGTCCCTTTTATTTTATCCAAATAATAAGATACTTTTTCCTCGTCTTTTTTATTACTATATATTTCTATTAAGTATAAAATAGATTTTTTTGAATATTCACTAGCTTGTTCTTGATTAGCAAGAATATCAAAATATTGTATTGCTTCATCTGTCTTATTATTTTTATATAATGCAGAAGCCTTTAAAAACTCAACCATTTGTATATTTTTCTTTGGCTCTTTTCTACTATACTCATTTAATGTTGCAAAAGCATTATCATAATCTTTTAAATTATACTTAACTATACCTAAATTTAAAATTGCCTCTTCATAATTATCAAATTTCTTATCAATTATCTCTGTAAATATCTTTTCTGCGGCTTCATTATTTTCTTTTGCTAAGAAATCTTGCCCCAAAGCAAATAATGTTTTTTGATATGTTTTTTTACTTGATATCTCATTTAGATAAAATAAAGCTGAATCCGGATTATTTAAATATGCGTAAGTTCTTGCTAAATATGCCGCATACTCTTCTTTTATACTCTTTTTTTCTTCAACTATATAAAGACTTTTAAATGTCTCTTCAGCCTTTTTATAATTTTTTTGTAAAAAATATAATTTTGCAACTTTATCTTTCATATCTTTACTATATTTTGAAGCTGGATACCTCTCTAGAAATTCTTCAGAAGCTGACAAAGCCATTTTAAAATTTTGTTCTTTATAAAGATTATCAATATATTTAAATTCTTCAAATTCTCCTGCTACAAGAGTTGAACTCAAAGCTAACATAAACAAAAGTATTTTCTTTTTCATAATTTCTCCTGTTCTTCTATTTTTAATTCTCCTAAAATCCTATAGATATCCTCAATATATACAGTGGTATTAATACAAGGTTCTGATTTAATTTTATTAAATACTCCATAAACTAAAAATGGAGCAGCATCTCTTATGCCACTTATCAAATCTCTTTTACATGCCACTGCTACAATGAGATCTGGCCTTAATTCTTTAACATATTTTCTTGCCAGCGTTCCACCAGTTGCAATTTTAATATCTATATTACTATATATTTTTTTTATATCTACAAAGTTTTTTATTACACATTTTCCACACAATCTACAATTTTCTATATTTGCTGTAACTTTAAATTCACAATCATATAACTGCAAACAATGAGGTAAAAGTATCAAAATTTTACCATTTCTTTTCTTTTTTATTTCTTTTATTACATAATTATTATTAATCTCAAGAAATTTAAAACTTAAATAATTATTTAAGTTTTGTTTTTTCATTTTAGTGGTACTAATAAATGCTATATATATCAAATATTTTATTATATTTACATAAAATTTTCTCATAATACCTCCTAAAAAAGTATTTAAAAAAATTATAACATATTTAATATTTTATTACAATTTTAAGATTAATTTTTTACCTAATTTTCAGTTTTAAAATTATATTTTTCTATAGAAAATTAAAAAAGTCTCTTGGCAGCCGTATGAGTTCTACGAGCTCAATGAATACAGGCTCTTCGAACTAATACGGACGCCAGAGACTAATTTTCTCTATTTATTTTTTATACTTTCCTATACAATAAAAAAAACTGCACTTTCAATCTTTCACAAAGATTTTATGTGCAGTTCTTATTATTACTTTTTTTCTAACAAAAATATTTATTTTATTTTTGATACAATTCCAATTCCAAAAACAGGCCCACTATGAGTCCCAATAGTAGCTCCTATTTCAAATCTTCCTTTGTATTCAATTCTTCTAAAAGTTTCAGCTGCCTTTTTCAAAGTATCTGTAACTTGTAATTCGTTATTAGTTCCTCCCCAAGCAGTGTAAAGATATGAACTATTTTTACTTTCATTTTTTATAATTTTTTCCATATAAGATATAGCTCCTCTTTCTCCAAAAGTTTTTGTTTCAAGAGTAACTTCTCCATCTTCAATTTTTAAAACAGGTTTTATTTTCAAGATACTTCCTATAATAGATGAGGCTTTCCCTATTCTTCCACCTTTTTCTAAATATGTCAAATCACTAACAGCAAAATAAACTTTAATCATATCTGTAAGTTCATATAATCTAGCTAAGATATCTTCCAATTTCATTCCAGATTTAACCATTTTTGCTGCTTCTAATACTTGATGTGCTTGAGCAAAAGTAACTGATTTAGAATCAACTATTATGATATCTTTTTCTCTTTTTAACATTTCTTTTGCAACCTTAGCTGCTTGTTGAGTTCCACTCATTTTACTAGAAATATGGATAGAAATTATTTTTTCATAACCCTTATTAAATAATTCTTCATAGTAGTCTCTAAACTCAGCAGGAGAAGGTTGTGCAGTTTTTGGAATAACTTTTTCTGTAAGTAGTTTACGCCAAAATTCTTTTTTACTTAAATTTACTCCATCTCTATAGTTACTTTCTCCTATTCTCAACCTTATAGGGATAACTGTAACATCTAACCCTTCTATCATATCAGGTGTTAAATCTGAAGCTGAATCTGTTAAGATAGCTATTTTTGATAAACTAGGATCTCTTTGTTCAAAATATAAGTAATAAGAATAATTTTCTTGCTCTCCATTATATTCAAAAAACTTTCTAAATGTTTTTGTTTTTAATTCATTATTTGCTTCTGTTGTTGCTGTATTACCATACACAACAGTTAAACTAAGAGTGTTGTCAGTAGCATATTTTTCATATACTTTCTTTATTAAATCTTCAGTTTTTTCAGCTTTATCAAAAAAACTTCCATTTACTAAAGCAATGCTATCACCAATTTTAACTTCTATATCATTTATTTTTGTATCTCTAACTGCTTTTGTAATTTCTACAGAATTATTAAATGTTAATTGTCTTAACAATTTTTCTAAAGGTATACTTTTATTTTTTATAAAATAATATCCCTCTAGCATAGTTTTACTTTCAATTACAATAATATCTCTTTCGTCTCTTTCGGCAGCCAACTTAGCACTTGAAATTATATTTTTATTATTAGGTAATATATAAATCGTCTTAGCTTTTATTTGCTTTAATCCATTTTCAATGTCTGACACAGATGGATTTTTTGTTTGTCCACCAATTAAAACAGCACTAGCTCCATCATTAATAAATAATTCTGCAAGTTTTTTATTATCAGCTATGGCATAAACTGCAATGTTTTTTTCTATATTGTTTTCTTCCAAGATAAAATTATCTTCTTTTACAGTTTCACTAGTTTCTTTAGTATTTACAGTATTATGAAGACCATTTAATTCTTTTTCATTTATCAAAACATGATTATGTTGAATCTCCATATTTTCAATTTTTATGTTATTTAAATTTCCTAAAGAACCAGCTATTTCAAGAGCTTGTCCAGGATTATTAGTATGGATATGAGTCTTTGTTTTCTTCTTAGTTTGAGCAACAACCATAGAATCTCCTAATTTCCCTATTCTAGCCTTATACTCATCTAAATCAAAGTCTCCAGATTCTATTATAAACTCTGTACAATACTTAAATTTTATCTCGTTTTTATTTATGTATTCTAGTTTTTGTTTTCTATTAACTTGTGATTTAGCAATTCTTTCTAAATCTTTTAACATTTCTGGGTCTGTAACTGATTTTTCAAACCCTTCTAACACATAAAATATTCCTTTTCCTCCAGCATCAACAACCCCAGCTTCTTTTAATTTAGGTAGAAGGTTAGGAGTTTCTTCAACAGCTATACTTGCTGCATTTTTTAGATGCACTAAAAATGGAATAAAATCATCTTTAGGTCCATCATATTCAGCAGCTGCTTCAGCAACTTTTCTTATAACTGTAAGCATTGTCCCTTCAACTGGTTCATTAACAGCTTTATATGCTTTTTCTTTAGCTTCAGCAAAAGCTTTTGCAGCTGTTGAAATATCTATTTCTTCTTTATCTCTCACTACATTCAAAAATCCTTGAACTATTTGTGATAATATTGTTCCTGAATTTCCTCTTGCCCCTAGAAGGACTGCTTCAGAAATTATATCTGCTAACTCCTCCATTTTAGGTTCATTTTGTAATTTTATTAATTCATTTTCAACAGATTGCAATGTCATAGACATATTAGTACCAGTATCTCCATCAGGAACAGGATAAACATTCAAATCATTAAGTACATCTGCATATTTAGAAAGCCATCTGCTTGCTGCAATGAATAATTTTGTTAATCTCACAGGTGTCAAACTTTTTATTTCTATTTTCATTATACCTCCATTTAAAATGTTGGTGGACTAACCACCCACAGTGCTTTTACTTCTTTTTTTGAAACATTTTTAAATCTATGCTTTAAACTAGATTTAAAATACAAACTGTCCCCAGCACTCATTTTATATTTTTTATTTGCTACATAAACTTCTAATTCACCACTTACTATATAGATATATTCTTCTCCACCATGGCTATAAAATTCTCTACCACTTTCTCCATCGATTCCTATTTCATAAATTATAGGTTCCATATTTTTTTCCTTGCTATTTGATAGTGGTATACACATTTTTATATTAGAGTCTTTGCTTTCTAAAAATTTCATATTTTCTTTTTTTATAAATTCGATATTCCTTATATCATCTTCTTCATCTTCTATAAGATAACTAATTCTAACATCAAGTGTATGTGCTATCTTTTTTAAATTTTCTATTGATGGTGAAGCTTTTCCTTGTTCAATTTGTGATAAAAAACTTGCAGATAATTCCACTTTAGTTGCAAGTTCTCTAAGTGACATTCCTTTATCGTTCCTAGTTTTCTTTAATTTCTCACCTATTGTCATTTTTTATTTACCGTACCTTTTACTTAATATTTTTAATAAATTATACAGTGCATGCATTGTTGCTCTCTGTCTTATTTTATTCCTATCTCCATTTAATTCCTTTCTAAAAATTTGTATATCATTCCCTACTTTTATTCCAATGTAGACTAAGCCTACTGGTTTTTCTTTTGTTCCACCATCAGGTCCTGCAATTCCTGTTGTGGATATTGCTACTTCGGTATTTAACCCAAGCAACATTTCTCTTGCTACTTCTTCACTGACAGCTCCAAATTTTTCTAAGGTTTTAGCTTTTACTCCAAGTTTTTCTATTTTTGTTTCATTGCTATAGCAAACTATTCCCTCTTTATAAGTTTCAGAAATTCCTGGAACTCCTATTAATTTACTTGCTATCATCCCACCTGTACAAGATTCAGCTGTTGAAATCAATAACTTATTATCTCTTAAAATTTTACAAATAGAAGCTTCTATTCTATCTGTATCCTCTCCAATAATATAGTCAGATATTCTATTATATAATTTTTTTACAATTTTTTCCACATTCTTTTTATTTTTACTATCTGTTTGTAGTCTAATCAAGGTTCCATAGTCTTTTACTAAAAATTCATAAAAAATTCCATCTTCTGTAAATAAATCTTTTACTTTATTTTCTAAAATACTTTCTCCTATACCGTATGTAATAATATCTTTAATATAAATTTGGCTTTTTAAATTATTTTCCTTAGCATAATATTTTAAAAATTTAGGAAACATATTTTTTAACTCATTTGGAAATCCAGGAAAAGAAACTATACCATCGATATAAACTGCCGGAGCCATACCAACATCATTTGAAAACATTATTGCTCCCTCAGGTTTTTCTACTTCTTTTAAATTTGAACGAGTAATCTTAACTTTTTTATATTTTTTTAATAATTCATTTTTATCTTTCTCTTCAATAATTAGCTTTTTTTTCAAAAATTTTGCTATAGCATCTTTTGTGATATCATCATCTGTTGGCCCTAAGCCTCCAGTTGTTATAATAAGGTCTACATTTTTTCTCAAAAAAGTTAAAGATTTTTTTATTTCTCCAATAACATCTCTTGCAATGAGTTTATACTCTATTTCTATCCCATATTTATTTAACTCTTCAGCTATGTAAATACTGTTAGTGTCCACTGTAGCTCCATTTAACAATTCTGTTCCTACAAGTAATATTGCAGCTTTCATTTTTATTTACTCTCCCCCTTTTTCATAAATAAAGTCTCTTGACAGCCGTATGAGTTCTACGAGCTCAATAAACATAGGCTCTTCGAACTAATATGGACGCCAGAGACTAACTTTTATTATTTAATTTTATACTTTCCTATAGAGTAAAATAAGTCCTTAAGTTAAAAAAATCTTGTCCAAATAAAAACTAGAATAAAATTTCCTATAATTCCTGCTAAAAAATCATCTAAAACAACACCTACACCATTTCCAAAACTTTGAGATTTATAAATAGGTCCTATCTTTGTTATATCTAGTATTCTAAAAATAATAAAAGCTAGTCCCATAGAAATCATCGTCTCTTTTACTCCAACTGGATTAATTAAAAATAATGTTGTTAGAAAACCTAAAACTTCATCTATAACTACAGACTGTGGGTCTTCTTTTTTAAATATTTCTTTTTCACATATATCAGCCACATAAACTGATATAGCAAAAAAAGTTACAAGGAAAATCAAATAAAAAGAATTATACAAAGTTATATTCATAAAAAATCTTTTTATATATGTTAAAAAAATAAAAATTGGTATTCCACCTAAAGTTCCAAAAGTACCTGGCATAAATGGAATATCTCCTAAACCAAACCAAGTCCCTAAGTTTCTAATTAACTTATAATTTTTGTCAGACATTTAATATACCCCTCTTTTATAATTATATTCTCTATAAACTCCTTTTTTTGTTTTTAATTGCTTTAAAATTTTAGAAATTTCTTCGATTTTTTCAGTCGTAAATTCAAGAACTACTATATCTACATTCATTTTTTCAATATCTTCCATTATATTTATAATATTTAATGCTTTTTCTAAAAATAGCTCTGTTCCATATTCATTTCTTTTAATGATAAAATTATCGTTTTCTTTATTAGTTATAGTTATATCTTCTGAATTATTTAAATCTACATCAATAGTCATTCCTTTAAGCTTAGAATAGATTAAAAGAGCTTTTTTTAATCTAGTTTTTCCTAAAGTTCTAATTTTTGAAAAATTTATTTCAGGAGAAATAATAAAACTTTCCAATTTATTTATATTTTCTAAAACTTTTATAGTATAGCTATTCACTATATTTAAATTCCAATTCAACATAACATCTGAGTTATTATTTTCTAATAATTCATAAAAATTAGATGCTAATTTATTATCTAAGTTATGTTTTTTTAAATTAGATTGTTTAGCTAAATCATAAGTCCTTCTGTAAATAGATTTTATTGAAAAATTATCTTGAACTTCTTTTAAATAATTTTCCTGCTCATCATTGCTAACTATACATCTTATTTCAAGTTTTTTAGGCTCATCTTTTTCAATCTCTATATTGTAATAATTCTTTCCTAACTTCTTCAAATCATCATCTAAATTTCTTCTATAAAAAGAAATTAAACTTTCTCTAAATTTATCAACTATATTTCTTTTTAAAGTCTTCAATTCTGACAAGGGAATAAAGATATTTTTATCAATATCTAATTCAATGTTGTCGATTGAAAATTCACTATCTCCTATTTCAGATAACTTACTAATAATATCTTCTTCAGTTGTAGCTCTTTTTTGTGCTAATTGTGGACTTATTTCTGATATTTCTTTTACTTCTAAAAGTTTATTTTCATATTCATCTTTTATAAAAGCTAAAAGTTCAATTTTTTGCTCCAATTTTGCTAATATTTTGAAATTTATAGCTAATTTTTTATCAGATATTTTTAAATTTTTACTGACAATATCATTTAATTTTTTGTTGTAATTTCTAAAAATATACTTCGTTCCTTCGGGATAATTTAATATAATTTTTTCATCTTTATAAGCAATTTTTCTTTCTTCATTCACAGATAGAACATTTATTCTTCCAATATATGTTCCCCCTAAACTCGTATAATCTTTTGAAACAAAAGTAATTCCATCTCCAGAAATAATTTCTGTGTCTAATAATATATTTTTTCCAACAACAGTTCCTATTTTTTCTCCCATATTGTAGGAAAAATTCCTATTCATAATATTTTTATTATCTCCATAAAAAAAGCCTTTTTCATAACCTCTATTAAATAACTTAGAAGTATTTTCTTCTGTTTTTATACCTTTAATTAGATTTCTAAAATAGCTTACTGTTTCAAAAACATAATTAACATCTTTCATTCTACCCTCAAGTTTTATACTTTCAACTCCAATTTCTTTTAATTTTTGAATTTCATCAAAGCCATATAATTGGTCTTTAGGGCTTAAAAAATATGATTTTTCTCCACAACTTGTTTTATATTCTTTTCTACAAGGTTGAGCACACATTCCTCTATTTCCACTTCTTCCACCAACAAAACTACTCATATAGCAGTTTCCAGAAACAGAAATACAAAGTGAACCAGAAACAAAAACCTCAAGTTCCATATCTGTATTTTCTCTGATAGTTTTTATTTCTTCAAAACTCAATTCTCTAGGTAAAACTATTCTTTTAAAGCCAAGTTCTTTTAAATAATTTATTTCATGATAATTTCCTATTGTCATTTGAGTACTTCCATGAATTTCTATATTTGGAAAATTTTCATGTAAATACTTTGCATAACCTATATCTTGAACAATTATTGCATCTAGACCATGATTATATAAATCTTTTAATGTTGGATATAAAAGCTCTATTTCTCTATTTGTCATAATAGTATTTAAAGTTAAAAAAATTCTACTTCCTCTTAGATGAGCATAATCAAGTGCTTCTTTTATTTCTTCTACAGTAAAATTATCTGCATTTCTTCTTGCCCCAAACCCTTTTAACCCTAAATATATTTCATCAGCTGTGGCACTAATAGCCGAGTAAAATCTTTCCATATTTCCAGCTGGTGCTACAATTTTCATATACTTTCACAAACCCTTTCTATTTTTTCATATAACTCTTCAAGAGAACCGTTATTCTCTATTACAATGTCTGCTTTTTTTATTCTTTCTTTATTCGTTATTTGAGAATTGATAATATTCGTTGCCAAAGTTTTATCTATTTTATCCCTTTCAATTATTCTTTCTATCTGAATTTTATGGTCAGAAATAACAACTAATATTTTATCACATAAACTGTCTATTCCACTTTCAAAAAGTAAGGGCACATCAAAAATAAGAATTTTATTTTCTTTATTATTCTCTTTAGCCTTTTTATAAAATTCAAAAACTTCTGGGTGAATAATATCATTTAATAGCTTTAATTTACTTTTATCATTAAATACTATTTCTTTCATTTTTTTTCTATCTAAAGAAAAATTATTATCCAAAATATTTGAACCAAATTTTTCCACTATTTTATTTTTTATATTATCTTCGTTAGTTAAATCTTTAGCAATCTTATCTGCATCAAAAATTTGATATCCTTTTTCTTTCAAATACTTAGACACAGTACTTTTACCACTTGCTATTCCTCCAGTTAATCCTATTATCACATCATTCACCTATCTTTTATACACTGGTAAATTTTTAAAATCAGAATCTATATAATTTAAAATCTCTTTCTTTATGTCTGATATCATCTTTTTCTTTGATGGTACAGGTTTTTCAGTTTCATCTTTAGGAATTTTATTTGTTACTTTTCCAGAAATAACATAGTAAGTTTTCCATTTTTCTTCATATTCTTTTTCAAATGTTTTTTCTCCACTAAAAATAACTTCTCTACTAATATTAGAAATTAATTTATACTTTAATTTTATTCTTATATCGGTTGAATTAGTAAATCTATTTTCTATATAGTTTACTACATCTACAACTTCTTTTCCATTATTATCTTTTGATACAACTCTATTTTGCCTAGGAAAACTTTGCATATTTACCTTGGCTGGATTATAATTCAATAGTTCTAAATTTATTTCCAAGTCTAAGTCTGGATTTTTATTAGAATATTTAAAATTATTATTTTTTAATTCAGTGGTAATATTATCTTCAATTTCTTTATTTAAAAGATAATCATCTCCATTTATTCTATAGATATATGTTTTCTCAATGTTTTTATCCAATCTATCTAGCTCATTTTTTACTTTATTATCTTGAGGGTTGTACACAAAAATTTTTTTATATTTTCTATATTTAGCAACCTTTTCTTTATAAGTATTTTCTTTGCTTTTTCCTGCTTCTTCAAATAATTTATTAGCTATGATTTTCCCATTTTTTTCATGCTTTTCAACATCTACTTCAATAGAAAATAATTTATCTTTTATTTTATTAGGCAAGTCTAAATACAATTTTTCTAACAAGAATAAATTTTGCATATCATTTTTTTCACTATAGTAAATCTTTCCTTTATTAAAAATTTCTTGATAACTTTTCACTAAATTTTCATTATCTATTTTTTCTCTAATAGGCTCATCAAGTAATGATAAAGCTTCATAATATTCATTTTTTGTGGCACTTCTATTAGCTGAATTTATTGTCATTTGTGTACAAGACACTAAAAATATCATACTTAAAAACATTAAAATTATTTTTTTATAACTCATGTTAGCTCCCTAATATATTTTTATACTATAAATTAATTTACCATATTTTACAATATATATCAAATTTTATTATCGTAATAAAAATCTTTTTTATAATATTGAAAATAAAATTTAAAAATGATATTATAAAACAAATATAATATTTTTTTAATTTTGGGGGTGTTTTTATGAAACAACGAAATATTGCCATGGCTATTATCTTTTCATTTTTAACTTGTGGAATTTATTTTATTATTTGGTTATGGTGCTTAAATAATGAATTAAGAACAGCAAACAATAAAAATTTAAACTCAGGAACTAATTTTTTATTGTCTTTTATAACTTGTGGAATTTATTCTCTTGTTTGGATGTATAAATTAGGTGATGAAGTTGAAGATGCTGGTGGTAAAAACGAAGGAGTTGTTTACTTAATTTTATCTTTATTTGGTTTCATGTTAATATCTGTTGCATTAGCTCAACATCAAGTGAATAAAATATGCCAAAAAAATCAAAATTAATATTAATTTTCATAGGGATAGCTTTAATTAGTTTTTTTGTAAATATAAAATTTAAAGGGCATAGTATTTGCCTATTCTATAATATTTTTGGACTACCTTGCCCCAGTTGTGGAATGACTAGATCTTATTTACATCTGTTCCATTTAGATTTTAAAGGAGCTTTTCATTTTCACCCTTTATTTTGGGCTGTTCCCTTTTTATTAATATTTTATAAAAACAAAAAGATTTTTTATACTATTAGTGCAATTTTTATAGTAGTTTGGATAGTTAGACTTTTTTTGTTTTTTCCAACTACTCCACCTTTGGATTTTAATGATAACGCAATTTTTCCTAGAATTTATAGAATGTTTAAATAATTTTATTAATACAAAAAAATAACCCCTGATATCCGTATAAAACTCATACAGCTATCAAGGGTATTTTTTTATTATATGGAAAAGTATAAATTAAATATATTTTTTTGTCTCTGACGTCCATATTAATAAAAAAAGCCTGTGTTCATTGAGCTCATAGAACTCATACTGTCAAGAGACTTTTTTATTTCAATGCAAAATGTAAAACAAATAATACAAACATTGCCCATACACTTGGGGTAATGTCTTTTACATTTTTTGTAAAGATTTTTGAAAAAACATACACTATAAAACCTGCAGCAATACCATCAGGAATAGAGTATCCAACTATCATTATCATTATTGTTACAAACCCAGCTGAAGCAGCTGTAAAATCGTGCCAATCTATACTTGAAAGTTGTGTTGCCATAAGTATTCCAACACATATAAGAGATGGTGCAATAACAGGTTCAAAAGACATTCCATTTATCATTATTGGGGAAGCTATTGCAACAAGTGGTGTAAAAATTGAAGCTATTAAAAACCAAATACCAGTTACTATTGCTGTAACTCCTGTTCTTCCTCCAGCAGCTACTCCACTTGTAGATTCTGTTAATGTTGTAACTGTAGAAGTTCCTAGTACAGCTCCTAAAACTGTTCCTATAGCATCTGAAAATAACATTTTTTTCATTTCATAATTTTTACCAGTTTTTGATGTTATTTTATTTGTAATTGCAACTAAAGTTCCAGCAGTATCAAAGAAATCTACAAAGAAGAATGTAAAAATTAGAAAAATTGATTTAGGTTTTGCCACCAAACTTTTTAAACCTATAAAAAAATCTCCGAAATGATTTAAAGAAGTATTTACTTTTATAATTTCATTTGAAAACTTAGGCATTCCTTCAACACCAAAATTACCTAATACTATACCAACAATAGCAGTAATTAAAAGACCAAAAAACACAGCTGCATCTATTTTTCTACTCATTAAAATTATAGTAATAAGTAAACCAAAAACTGCAAGAAGCACAGTAGGATTTCTAAAATTTCCCAATGTTATAAGTGTTGCCGGATGTGATACTGCTATTCCAGCTTTAACAAGTCCTATTAGTGCTATAAAAAAACCTGTCCCAGCTCCTATACTCTGTTTTAAATTTTCTGGAATAGAATTTATAATTTTATCTCTTATTCCTGTTGCAGAAAGCAAAAGAAACAAACTTCCTGATACAAAGACCATTGCTAAAGCTTCTTGATAAGAATAACCATATAACTTTACAACTATAAAAGTAAAAAATGAATTTGAACCCATTCCTGGAGCTAAACCTAGTGGAGCATTTGCAATAAGTCCCATTACAAAACATGCAATAGCTGATGAAATTGCTGTTGCTAAAAACACTGAATTAAAATCCATTCCAGCTGAACTTAATATAATAGTATTCACTCCTAAAATATAAGCCATAGTCAAAAAATTTGTTGTTCCTGCTATTATTTCTTTTTTGAAATTAGTTTCATATTCTTCAAATTGAAAATAACCTCTTAATTTTTCTATCATTTCCTCCCCCTTAAAAATCTTATAACTTTTATACATTATAAATAATAGGCTAATATAAATCAAGTTTTTATTTTTTATTTTATATTCTTTCCTATAGAACAAGAAATTATTATTTGCTATGATACTTAAAATAAGATATAATTAATAATCAAAATTTTAGAGGTGAGTAATGGACAATTTAAATGAGGATAGAATAAAAAATATAGAGATACTTACTGTAACTCTTTCTATAATAATTTTATTCTTTTTCGCTTCATATATTATAGGTGAAAGAGAAAATGTGTTTTTAGGTCTATTTAATATAATAACATCTCCAGCAATATTAATAACAGATTTTATTCAAGTTGGAGGAATAGGGGCAGCTTTTTTAAATGCTCTCTTAATTTTTCTTTTTAATTATTTTTTAATAAAAATTTTTAAAGTAAAAATTACAGGTATGGTTATTGCCATGTTTTTCACTGTTTTTGGATTTTCTTTCTTTGGAAAAAATATCTTAAATATTTTGCCTTTTTATTTAGGTGGAATTTTATATAGTATTTATACTTCAACAGAGTTTTCAGAAAATATAGTTCCTGTAGCTTTTTCAAGTGCTCTAGCTCCCTTTGTAAGTAGTGTTGCTTTCTATGGAGAAGTTACTTATGAAACTTCTTATATTAATGCAGTCTTAATAGGAGTATTGATAGGATTTATAGTCGTTCCTCTAGCAAAAAGTTTATACGATTTTCACGAAGGTTATGATTTATATAATCTAGGATTTACTGCTGGAATTTTAGGTTCTGTTATAATTGGAGTTTTAAAAATGTATCATTTTGAAATTATTCCTCAGTATGTTGTATCCACTGAATACGATGAACCATTAAAAATAATATGTTCACTTACTTTTCTATCTTTAATTATCATAGGTTTTTTTATAAATAACAGTTCATTTTCCGGCTTCTTTAATTTATTAAAAGATGATGGATATAAATCAGATTTTACTAAAAAATATGGTTACGGACTAACATTTATAAATATGGGATTAATGGGACTTACTGGAATGCTTTATGTTATTTTCACAAAGCAAACTTTTAATGGCCCTATACTTGCCGGATTATTTACAGTTGTTGGTTTCTCTGCTTATGGAAAAACTTGGTTTAATACTATTCCCATTTTAGTTGGAGTTACTCTTGCTAGTTTGGGTTCTAAGGGAACAGACTTTACAATAGCATTATCAGGACTCTTTGGTACATCTCTAGCTCCTATTTCCGGTACTTTTGGACCAGTTGCTGGAATTATAGCTGGTTGGCTTCATTTAGCCGTAGTTCAAAATGTTGGCTTAGTACATGGTGGACTTAATCTTTATAACAATGGTTTTTCTGCGGGTATAGTAGCTGGATTCTTATTACCAATTTTTAATATGATTACAGACAATAAAAATTTAAGAAAGATAAATACTCAAAAAAGACATATGAAATTTTTAAAAGCTGTTCAAAACACTATCGAGAAAAAACTCGAAGAAGAACAAAAGAAAGAGGAGGAAATATAAAATGAAAGTACTTGATATAAAAGAATTAAACTTTTTAAAAGTAGGTGTAGATATAGACCCGTTAACAAATCATAAATTAGAATATTTAGAAAAACAAAATGCAATCTCTGCTCTTCTTTTAAATCATTCTGAAACTAAAATATTATTAGTTAATCAGTATAGAGCAGGTGTGCACAATTTTATCTATGAAGTTCCAGCTGGAATTATCGAAGTAGGGGAAAGTCCTCTTTCTACACTTGAAAGAGAAATTAGAGAAGAAACTGGATATTCTAAAGAAGATTATGATATTATTTATGATTCAAAAACTGGTTTTTTAGTTTCTCCAGGATATACTTCTGAAAAAATCTATACTTATATAATTAAACTTAAATCTGATGACATATTACCAAAAGAATTAATATTAGATGAAACAGAAGCTTTAGAGACAAGATGGTTTCCTATTGAAGATGTACCTAAACTTACTCTTGATATGAAAACTATATTTTCTTTAAATCTTTATAAAATAATGAACAAACTCTCTCGATAGCCGTATGAGTTCTACGAACTCATACGGCTGTCAAGAGACCAATTTTTATATTAAATTTATACTTTCCTATAAAATTAAGAAAATCTAGTTAAGGAAAGTATGCCCTTTTCTATTTTATTTATTTCTTCTTGCATATCATCATTTAAAGTTCCTTGTTCTTCTATTGATTCTCTAGCAAATTTTAAATATTCTTCAGCTTTCTCTTTATCTCCAATACCAATATAACAGAATGCTAATTCTAAATCTTCTCCATCTACTACATCTTCTTCATCCAGTGATATTTGTCTTGATTCTAAAAGAATTTCAATAGCTTCTTCATATCTTTCTAGTCTTCTTAGACATATTCCAATATAATATAAATACCAACCGTCTTTATTTAAAGAATTAGCTTTTCTAAATGATTCTAATGCTTCTTCATATTTTTCTAAATCTAGTAAAAGTTCTCCTCTCATTCCATAAATCCAAGCATCATTTCTTCCAAGCTCAATTGCTCTCTCAAAATGTTCCAAGGCTTCTTCTGGATTAGGTTCTTCAAGTGTTCCATAAAGCCAACCTATTTCAGAATTTACAAAAATTTTTTGTTCTGTATCGTCATCTTCAATCATAGTTAAAGATTTTTGTAACCTTTCAATTCCTTCTTCTGTCTTACCACTTCTACCTAGATTTAATCCTATTTCTGTATTAAGCCATTCATCAGCTCTACCAAGTTTTTCAGCCTTTAATAAAAATTCAATAGCATCTTCATAGTTTTCCATTGCATCATAAAGCCAACCAAGTTCTGTCAATGTGAATGAATCCTCACTATCCATTTCATAGGCAACTAAATAATTTTCAATGGCTTTTTCATATTCTTCTAATTCAGCATAACACATTCCTATTTCAACATTTATCCAAGCATCATTTCTTCCTAATTCTTTAGCTTTTTTATGATATTCAAGTGCTTTTTCATAATTACCTAATTGACGATGACAACAACCAAGGTGACTATTAATATAGGCCTCTTCCTTATTTTCATCATCTAAATTTAAAGCATCTTCATATTTTTTTATAGCTTCTTTATATTTTCTTAGTTTTTCTAGACAATAACCATATTCTTCATTTATCCAAGCATCATTTCTACCAAGTCTTACTGCTCTCTTAATATATTTTAAACTTTCTTCATATTTATCTAGAGCATCGTAGCACCAAGCTATATCTGATAAAAGATAAATATCATTTTTATCAAGTTTTTCAGCTTTTAAATAGAATTCTAATGCCTTTTCTTTATCATCTTTCTCCTTATAACAATGCCCTATCTCAATAAGTAGCCAAGCATCATTTCTACCCCATTTTTTAGCTTGTGAAAATGCTTCAATAGCTTCATCATAGTTTGCTAAATGTCTTTTACACCACCCAAGTTGACTATAAATATATGCAGTGTCCTTATCTTCTGATTCTGCCTCTAATGCACGATTAATTTTTACTATTGCTTCTTCAAACCTTTTTAGTTTAGATAAACAATAACCATATTCTGTATTTATCCAAGCATCATTTTCCCCTAGTTCTTCAAGTCTTTCTAAATACTTTAATGCTTTTTCAAATTCGCCCAAAGAGTTATATAACCAAGCTAAATCTGACATTATAAAAATATCATCTTCTTTTAATTCAAGAACTTTTAAATAGTATTCTATTGCTTCTTCCTTTTTATCCATATTTTTATAACACATACCTATTCTTATAAAAATCCAAGCATCAGCTCTACCTAATTCTATGGCTTTAAAGTAACTTTCTAAGGCTTCTTCTTGTCTTCCTTGTTCTGCTAAACAGTATCCTAACTCAGAGTATAACCACTCACCATTTTGACTCTTATTTATCATATTTTTTAAAAGTTCTTCTGCCTCTGTATAATGCCCATATCTATCATATAACCAAGCTAAAGTTGAATCTACATTAGTTTCTCCTTCATCATCTCTAACATATTTTTTAGCTTCAAGTGCATATTCCATGGCTTTCTCATGATTTCCATTTTCATCTTCAACTCTTGATAAAGATATATATGTTTCTATCAATAGAGTACAAGTAAAATCGTCCTCTGGATTTAACTTATTGGCTTTTAACAAATATTTTTCTGCATTTTTAAAATCATCTAAAAAATAGTATGAATAAGCTATTCTACAATTCCAACGAGGATTATTAGCTTCTTCAAACTCTATTCCCTTTAATACTTCTAGAGCTTTTTCATATTGTTGAGTATTATTGTAGGCTCTACCTAGCTCACTTATTAATTCTGCATTTAATTGCTCAACTGGTAAGGCTTCTATCATATCAATTATTTCTTCATGTTTATCTAAATCATACAAACTTTCTATTTTTTGTAATATTTCTTCTTTCAATTTTCACCTCTTATTTTAATGCTTTTTCAGCTTTATCATAATATTGGAACACATTCATATAAGTTTATCCTAATGATGCCTAAATAACATCATTTTTATTATTAGCTTTTACTTCATCTTAAAAATATTTTAAAGCTCCTTCTTTTCCTTTAGTTCTCCAAATATGCACATATATCCAGTTGTCATTTCATTTTAAATCCTTTGCTATAAAATATCCAAATACGAAAAAATTTTCCCCTTATTTTTCCATGCAACAATTTTTTCTAAATTTACATTTTTTGTTGACTGCATTATACTCTTCTTTATATCTGGGTTAGTTTTTACAAGTAAATCTAGCAACTCTTTTGTTTCTCTTCTTTTACTAGATGTTTTCCCCGCAGCAACAGTACAACCACAATTCATTGGAGAAATTCCATTATATTTTATCCAATTTTTTATAGATTTTTCTTCTACATAGTAAAGTGGTCTTATTAATTCCATTTCAAAATTATCTGCTTTTAGTTTAGGCAACATAGTTTCAATCTTCGCCATATAAAACATACTCATAAGTGTAGTTTCAACAACATCATCAAAATGATGACCTAAAGCTAATTTATTACAACCTAAAGAAGCCGCTTTTGTATACAAACTTCCTCTTCTCATCTTAGCACACATATAACAAGGATATTCTTTTGCTATTTTTTCTGCAATTTGAAAAACATTATCTTGATAAATTTCTCCTGGTATTCCTAAATTCTTTAGATTAGTTTCTAATTTTTTTAAATTTTCACCATTAAAACCAGGGTTCATCGAAATAAAAACTACCTCAAATTTTGTTTTACTTGCTCTTTTTAATTCTTGAAATAATTTTGCTAGGAGTAAACTGTCTTTCCCACCAGAAATAGCAACAGCAACTTTGTCTCCATCATTAATCATAGAAAATTCTTTTAATGCATGAATAAAAGGACTCCATAATTCTGAACGAAATTTTTTTTGTATACTTTTTTCTATTTCAACAATTGGTTTTAATGGGACTTCTGGAATTATAGCCTCACATACAATTTTCCCAATACTATTTGACATATCTATTAAATTTTCTTTGCTAGTGTTTCCCATATTTAATCAAAAAAGTTATTTTATTTTCAATAACTTTCTATCCTCCTTAAAAATTGTTTCCTTATAAATAAAGTCTCTTGACAGCCGTATGAGTTCTACAAACTCAATGAACACAGGCTCTTCGAACTAATACGGACGTCAGAAACTAATTTTCATTTTTTAATTTTATACTTTCCTATAGATTAAAAAAGTCTCTTAACAGCCGTATAAGTTCTACAAGCTCAATAAATACATGTTCTTCGAATTAATACGGATATCAGAGACTAATTTTTGTTATTTTATTTTATACTTTCCTATAGAATAAAAATTTTTTATAAATATTTTTCAGTATAATTTTTTTTGAATACAGCTATATCTTCATCATCTTTTTCAATTGCTAATTTTAAATGATTATAGAAAATATCTATAATCCCATCAAATTCTCCTAAGCCAGTTAAGATAACATCATTCACTTTAAATCCATTTTCTTCTAGTTCATTTTTATAATCAATAGCCATATCATTTTTTGCATGTTCTCCTGCAACAAACATAAATGGAGCTAAACGAACTCCCTCAATTCCTGCTTTTTTTAACTTTCTTATTAGTGTATCCATAAGAGGATAAGCTTTTGTGCAAACAACAAAAACATTTTCATGACCATGGTCATCAAAAATATATTCTATCATACTATAACTAGTTGCTAGTGGAGAATCTGTTCCATGACAAACAAAAACAAGAGCTTCTTTTTTATTCTTTGGTACATATACCTCTTCTAAAGCTTCCACACATTTCTTATAATCGTCAATATAATACAATAAAGGTTTTCCTATTTTTATACTTTTAAATTTATCCGAATATTTATTTAATTCATTTAATAAATTTTCATATTCAACACCCGGAATAATATTTGAAGTTTGAACAATTATTTCATCATAACCCTTTTCTATTATTTCCTCAATAGCTTTTAGTGGAGTGGGAACTATTACTCCTCTATCTTTTAGTTTTTTTAATACAATTCTTGAAGTATAAGCAGTAAACAAATCGTAATCTTTAAATTCCTCTGCAAATTTTTTATTCATTTTATCTATAGTTAATTTTCTTGTATCATCATGAGTTGTCCCAAAATGAACTATAAACAATGCTTTTTTATTAGACATAATTCCTCCTAAATTATTTTGTTTAGCAAAATATATTTATATGTATTATATATTATTTAAAGGCACTTAGCAAGAATTATTATTTTTTACTTTTTATACTCATATAAGTTTCTATTTCATCTGCTGTTCTTGGAAATTTTTCTCCTAAAATTCTACTTTCTCCATTTTCTTCAATTAGTATGTCTCTTTCCATTCTAATTCCACCAAAATCCATATATTTTTCAATTTCATCATAATTTAAAAATTCTTCATGTAATTTTTCTTTTTTCCATTTCTCAAAAAGTTCTGGTATAAAATAAATTCCTGGTTCAATAGTAAATATATTTCCAACTTCCAATTTTTTAGCAAGTCTCAATGAAGAAAGTCCAAATTGAGATGATTTTTTTTCACCATCTTCATAACCAACATTAACTTCACCAAAATTTTCCATATCGTGAACAGTCATTCCCATCATATGCCCTAACCCATGTGGCATAAATAAAGCATGTGCTCCAACTTTAACAGCTTCCTCCACATCACCTTTCATTAGTCCTAGCTTTTTCATATTTTCTGTTAGAACTTTACAAGCCTTTAAATGCAGTTCTTTATATGTTATTCCAGCTCTACAATTATTTTTAGCTGTTTCAAACATATCATTAACAATATTATGAACAATTTTTTGTCTTTCACTAAATTTTCCACTAACAGGAAAAGTAGTCGTCATATCTCCACAATAGCCTTCATCATTCAAGGCTCCACAATCTAATAAAACCATATCTCCATCTTTTAAAGTTTCTAAATGATTGTGATTATGTAAAATTTGCCCATTCTTTGTCAAAATAGTTTGGAATGAGTAGTAAGCATTATACTTTTTAGGCATCTTCTCAACTTCTGCAACCAATTCATATTCTTTCATTCCAGCTTTTACTTTTTCCATAGCAGTTAAGTGCATTTCAGCTGTAATATTTACTGCTTTTTCTATTTCTTCTATTTCAAATTTATCTTTAATGTTTCTTTGTTTTATAATAGCTTTTACCAAATCAAAAGATGTATAATTATCAAATTCTAATGGATTTATATCTAAAATTGAACTCAAATACATTATATTATCTGCTTTATATTGATTAGTAAATCTAATATTTTCTCTATTTTTTAAATAGCTCTTTAGCTCTTCTTTTTCAATAAATTTATCTACTCCAACTTCCTTAGCTATGTCTTTTAAATACTTTTGTTTTCCCATCCAAATTATGTCTGATATAGTATAGTCATTTCCAAAAATAATATCTACATTATTATCAATATCTATAACTCCAACAAGGCCATTATGATTAAGACCGAAGTAATATCTGAATGTTGCATCTTGAATAAATGGATATGTATTATCCTCACAGTCTAAAGGTGAAAAATTATTTCCCATAATTACAATAAGTCCACTCTTAAAATTTTCTTTTAATTTTTTTCTTCTATTTTCATAAAATATTTTCTCGAACATTATAAATTTATAGGAGTTATTGTCTTCTTATTTAAAGAAATTTACAACAACTCCTATGTCCTCCTCCCATAATAGCAATTTATATAGCCGTATGAGTTCTTCGAGCTCAATAAACACAGACTCTTCGAACTAATACGAATATCAGAGACTATTTTTCAGTATTCTATTGTTATTCTTTAATAAAATTTAATTCTTTAGCTCTATGACAGGCAAAGAAATGATTTTCTCCAACTTTTTCAAGTGCAGGAGATTTTTCAGAACAAATTTTTTCAGCATAAATACATCTTTTTGCAAATCTACACCCTACACCAGGATTTATAGGAGAAGTTATTTCCCCTTCAAGTTTTATTCTTTCCATTTTTTTCTTTATATTTATTGTAGGTATTGCAGATAATAATGCTTTAGTATATGGGTGAATAGGATTTCTAAAAAGTTCTTTTGACGGAGCTTTTTCAACTAATTCTCCTAAATACATAACTGCTATATCGTTTGAAAAATGTTTTACTACCGATAAATCATGTGTTATAAACATATATGTAAGTCCAAATTTTTCTTGTAAATCTTTCATTAAATTTAAAACTTGTGCTTGAATAGATACATCAAGAGCTGATACAGGTTCATCACAAACAATAAATTTTGGATTTAAAGCTAAAGCTCTAGCTATCCCTATTCTTTGTCTTCTTCCCCCATCAAGTTCGTGTGGATATGTATTAACAAGTCTTTCACTTAGTCCCACTGTATCCATAAGTTCCTTAACTCTTGCATTTAACTCTTGTTTATTTTTACATTTTTTATGAATAATAAGTGGTTCTGCTATTATTTCACTTACTGTCATTCTTGGGTTTAACGAAGCAAATGGGTCTTGAAATATTATTTGCATTTCTTCTCTCAATTTCTTCATTTCTGACTTTGAATATTCTCTTATATTTTTACCTTCAAATATTATTTCTCCATCTGTTGCTTCTAAAAGTCTAAGAATAACTCTTCCTGTTGTAGATTTCCCACAACCAGATTCTCCAACTACTCCTAAAGTTTTTCCTTCTTCAATAGTAAAATTAATTCCATCTACTGCATGTAATTGTCCTTTTGGAGTCTGAAAATATTTCTTTAAATTTTTTACTTCTAATAGTACATTACTCATTTTCTTCCTCCCAATTTTCTCTGAATTTTACTAAATTTTCTGCTATCAAGCATCTTACATTATGTCCTTTTGATATTTCTGTTGTCAATGGAGCTTGTTTTGAACATAACTCAACTGCATGTGGACATCTTGGATTAAATTTACAACCAGAAGGTAAATTAGTTGGATCTGGCATAAGTCCTCTTATAGGAACTAATCTAGTTTTTTCTTCATCTAAACTTGGGATAGAACCAAACAATCCTAAAGTATATGGGTGTTTTGGATTTTCAAACACATCTTCAAGACTTCCATATTCAACGATTTCTCCTGCATACATTATTGCTACCTTATCACATACTTGAGCTACAACACCAAGATCGTGAGTTATAAGCAACATTGAAGTTTTAAATTTATTTTTTAAATCTGTCATCAAATCTAATACTTGAGCTTGAATAGTAACATCAAGAGCTGTTGTAGGTTCATCAGCAATCAAAAGTTTTGGATTACAAGCAAGAGCTATAGCTATAACAACCCTTTGTTTCATTCCACCTGAAAATTGATGTGGAAAATCATTTTTTCTAGCTCCTGGTATACCAACAAGTTCTAGCATTTCTGCTGCTTTATCCATAGCTTCTTCTTTTGTTATACGTTCATGAATTTCAATAACTTCAGCTATTTGTTCTCCAACAGTCATAACTGGATTCAATGATGTCATTGGATCTTGGAATATCATTGAAATATCATTACCTCTTATTTTTCTTATTTCTTCTTCAGGAATTTCTAGAATGCTCTTTCCATTGAATATTATTTTTCCATTTTTTATTCTTCCAGTAGGTCCAGCTATAAGTTTCATAATTCCTAAAGCTGTTGTAGTTTTCCCAGCTCCTGTTTCTCCAACAAGACCTAAAGTTTCTCCCTCTGCAATTTCTATATTAATTCCATTAACAGCATGAACCGTTTCAGAATTTTTAACATATTGTATCTCTAAATCTCTAATTTCTAAAAGATTTTTATTTTCCATCGTTTCGCCTCCTAATAATTATTGTTTCAATCTAGGGTCAAGAGCATCTCTTAATCCATCTCCCAATAGGTTAAGTGATAAAATTGTTACCATTATTGCTACACCAGGGAAAGTTGTTACCCACCAAGCATATCTTAGGTATTGTCTACCTCCAGATAGCATAGAACCCCATTCAGGTGCTGGTGGTTGTATTCCTAGACCAATAAAACTTAGTCCTGCCGTAGATAATATTGCTCCTGCAACTCCTAAAGTTCCTTGTACAATAACAGGTGCTAAAGAGTTAGGTATTATATGTTTTAAAATTATTCTTGTGTTACTAGCTCCAATTGCTCTAGCTGCCTCTATAAACTCTTGATCTCTTATAGATAACACCGATGCTCTTACAATACGAGCAAAATTTGGAACATAGGATACACTTATTGAAATCATAAGATTTAACATACTTGGACCTAATGCTGAAACTATTGCTATTGCCAATAATATACTAGGTACAGCTAAAAATATATCCATAATTCTCATAATAACATTATCTATTAATCCACCGAAAAAACCAGATATTGCCCCTAATATTCCACCTACAATTATCGAAATTGCTATTGCTAAAATCCCAACCTTTAGTGAAACTCTAGCTCCATGAATAAGTCTTGCAAATATATCTCTTCCAAATTCATCTGTTCCTAACCAATGTTTTGCATTAGGTGGCATAAGTCTTTCAGCCAGATTTTGTTTTATTACAATATTGTCATAATTTGCTATTACATCAGCAAATAGTGCTAATATAACTAATATTATAAGTATAATTAGCCCCAACATTGCCATCTTATTTTTTTTAAGCATTCTTGTTACTTCTGCCCACTGCCCTTGTTTTTTAGTATTTGTACTCATCTCAACCTCCTACTTATACTGTGATTTTATTCTTGGATCAACAAAAGCATATAATAAATCTACTAATAGATTTACCACACTATACACTAGAGCCAAAAATACAACAGAAGCCAACACAGTAGGTGTATCTTTTTGTCTTATAGCTTCAACCATAAGTCTTCCAACACCAGGCCAAGAATATACTGATTCAGTTAGAACTGCTCCTCCTAAAAGTCCACCAAATTGTAATCCTACAACTGTAATTATGGGAATTAAAGCATTTTTTAAAGCATGTTTATTTATAACTTTCTTTTCTGCAACTCCTTTTGCTCTTGCAGTTCTTATATAGTCTTGTCTTATAACTTCAAGCATAGAAGACCTTGTCATTCTTGTTACTATTGCTGCAGAACCTACACCTAAAGTAAGAGCTGGCAGTATTACACTTGATAATCCATCAAATCCACCAGACGGCAACATTCCTAATTTAACAGAAAAAGTTAAAATTAACATAAGTCCTAACCAAAATACTGGCATAGAAACTCCTAATAATGCCAATACCATACTAAAACTATCCATAAAAGAATATTGTTTTGTTGCTGAAATTATTCCAACTGGAATTCCAATCAATATTGAAATTATTATTCCTAATACAGCTAATACTACTGTATTTGGAAATCTAGCAAATATTTCAGCAAAAACTTCTCTTCCAGTTGTATAAGATTTTCCAAAATCACCCATTAAGGCATTTTTTACAAATCTAAAATATTGTATAAAGAAAGGATCGTTTAATCCCATTTTTTCTCTTAATGCTAACACCGCTTCTTTAGGAGCACTTTCTCCTAAAATTAACTGTGCTGGATCACCAGGTGTTAGATACATAATAGCAAATACTAATAATGTTACTCCAAGCATTACAGGTATTAAAAGAAGTAACCTTTTTAAAATATATTTGTGCATTTCATCACCGTCCCAAAATTAAAGTTTAACAATACATAATAAATAAAGCTTTTTGACAACCATATGAGTTCTACAAGCTCAATGAACACAGGCTCTTCGAACTAATACTGATGTAGAAATTAATTTTCTCTATTTATTTTTATACTTTCTTATAGAATAAACAAAAATACAAAAAGCTGTTGCAGATTAGTGTAGCAAATACTAAATTTGTTTATTTTCAAACAAATATAACAGACTTGCTATAAATCTTGATTTGCAACAGCTTTCATATTTATAATATTACTACTTATTCACCTTTAGTTACACCATATATTCTATGTGCTTGAGCTGCATCTAATTTGAAGTTTTTAACTTCTTTTTTAGTTACAACATTTTGTAAAGGATAAACAACTATATACATAGGTAAATCTTTTCTTATTATTTCTTGAATCTTTTTGTATATATCTTTTCTCTTTTCAGGATCTAATTCAGTTTTTCCTGCTTCTAATAATTTATCAACTTCTGCATTTGAATAGAAAGATCTATTTCCAGCTGATCCCATAGTAGTAGAACTTGTTAATTCAAACATTCCATAGTCTGGGTCTCTTGTAACAGTTCCCCAACCTAATAAATACATTTCATGGTCTCCTCTAGCTGTTCCATCTAAGAATGCTCCCCATTCAACAGTTTCGATAGTTAAATCTATCCCAATTTGTTTCAATTGGTCTTGAAGTATAACTGCTGTATCTCTTCTTACAGGGTTATCATTTACCCATATTTTAGCTTTAAATCCATTTGGATAACCAGCTTCAGCAAGTAACGCTTTTGCTTTTTCTATATTTTGAGTATATTTTTCAACATCAGAATATCCCCAAACATTTGGAGTTAATATTGAATTTCCTGCTTGTCCAGCTCCTAAAAATACTGTATCTATTATAGGTTTTTGATCTATTGCATAAGATATAGCTTCTCTTACTTTTAAATTGTCATAAGGAGCTTTTTTCATATTAAACCCTAAATAAGTTATAGATACTTGAGGACCTTCTATAAAATTAAATGCTTCATTATCTTTTAATTTTGTTTTATCCATTCCTTGAATATCATATATAACATCAAGTTCTCCAGTTTCTAATCCAATAGTTCTATTTGTTTCTTCAACTATATTTCTAAATACTAAATTTTTTATAGGAGCTGCACCTTTCCAATAATCAGGGAAAGCTTCTAAAGTAATTCTATCTCCACTTTGCCATGAAACAAATTTATATGGCCCTGTACCTACTGGATTTTGTGCAAATTTATCTCCAGCTTCTGTTGTTGCTTTTTCACTTAATATTGCTAAAGTTGAGTGTGATAAGTTATTTAAAATTGCTGCCATAGGTTTTTCAGTTGTTACTTTTACAGTGTAATCGTCAATAACTTCAACTCCATTTACTCCAGCTAAAATGTGACTAACTTCTGGTGATTTTAAAGCTCTTTCTAATGAGAACTTAACATCAGATGCTTTCATTTCATCTCCATTATGGAATTTAACTCCTTGTCTTAAATGGAAAATTATAGTTTTATCATCTGGTCTTTCCCATGATTCTGCTAACATTGGTTGAGGAACTCCATCATCATCAAGATACATTAATGTATCAAAAATTTGTACTCTAACTCTTGCTGATGGGTTGTCATTTGATGCATGAGGGTCTAGAGACTTAGCATCTGCTCCTTGAGCAACAACTAAAGTATCTTTTCCTCCATCTGCAGCTTTATCATTTCCTCCACAAGCTACAAGAAATAACATACTAAAAATCATAACTGCTAATAAATAAAATTTCTTTTTCATACTTTCCTCCTTAAAATAGTTTCTATAAAATTTTGTATTTTAACTTATACCAGTCAAAAAACTTTTTACTTATTTTTTGTTTTAGCTTTCGGTTTTGAAATAGGAATATTAGCAACAAGAGCCACTTTTCTTGGATCATCTTCATATGAAGAAACTTCTATATTTAATTTTGATTTATCTATTTCTACATACTTAGATAAAACTTTTAGAATATCATTTTTCATATTTTCTAGAACTCCAGATGGTAACATTGCTCTATCTTGAATCAAAACAAATTTTAATCTATTTTTTGCATCATCTTTTGAATTCTCTTTTTTAAAAAAATTAAATAGTCCCATTTTTATCCCCTTTTGAAGACAAATTTTATTTTATCAATGAATCCCATTTTCACATTCAAATCTAAGAATGGAACTTCTTTGCCTTCTATTCTTTCTACAATATTTTTATATGCTTTTGCTGCAAGAGTATCTCCTTTATATACTAGAGGTTCCCCTTTATTTGTTGATATAACTATTGATTCATCATCAGGAACTACTCCAAGTAATTTTATTGCTAATATGTCAAGCATATCCTCTACACCTAGCATATTCCCTTCTTTTACCATTTCCATTCTAATTCTATTTACAATTAATTTTGGATCTTTTATTCCAGACGCTTCTAATAATCCTATAATTCTATCAGCGTCTCTTGTAGCTGATATTTCTGGTGTTGTTACCACAATTGCTTCATCTGCTGCAACTATTGCATTTTTAAATCCTTGCTCTATTCCAGCTGGACAGTCAATTAAAATAAAATCAAAATCCTTCTTTAATTCTGATACTAATTTTTTCATTTGTTCTGGACTAACATCATTTTTATCTCTTATTTGAGCTGCTGGTATTAATGAAAGATTAGTACATCTTTTATCTTTTATCAACGCTTGAGCTACTCTACATCTTCCTTCAATAACATCAACCAAATCATAAACTATTCTATTTTCTAGTCCCATTACAACATCAAGGTTTCTTAATCCTATATCCGTATCAATCAATAAAACTTTATGCCCACTTTCAGCAAGCCCAGCTCCTAAATTTGCTGTTGTAGTTGTTTTACCAACTCCACCTTTTCCTGATGTAATTACTATTACTCTTGCACTCATTCTATACCCACTCCTCGATTATTATTTCTTGATTTTTTATCTGTGCAAATTTAAATTTACTTTTTTTATCAACTCTGTTTGAATCCAATATTTCTTTTTGAATATTATTTATAGTTTTCATTCCGATAGTCACTTGTATCGGATTGAAAAACATCGCTCCAACAAAAGCTTTTTCATCACCACCTAAGCCTGCATAAACAGTCCCATTTAGGTGCCCTATAACAATAATATTTCCCTTAGCTCTTACAATAGAGGCTGGATTTACATCTCCTATTATTACAACATTACCATCATAATCAATTTTAGCACCTGATCTTAGTGTTCCCTTGTGAAAATATGTATTCCCTTCCTCAACTAAAGATTTTGGAATTTCAAAATTTATATCTTCATCTGAATTTATCTTTTCAGAGAAAACATAGGATATTATTATATCACTATTTCCTGTTATAATTCCAATCAAAGTATTTTCTTCATCATTAGTTAAAGATCTCCCACTAAATTCTATTGCTAATCTACTACTACCTATAAATGCTCTAGCTTCTATTATTTTAGTTTTTAAAATTTCTGAAAGTTCCAAAAAATCTATTTCTGAATCTAAATTAATAATAAGTCTATCTTTTTTCCCTTTTATAACTACCTGACTGCTCATAATTTCTCCTAAAATAAAACTCCTCGACAGCCTTATTAGTTCTACGACATAGGCTCTTCAAACTAATACGGACGTCAGGTCTAATTTTTTATTTAATTTTATACTTTCATATAGAATAAAAAAATGTTATACCTTCAAACGAAAGTATAACATATAATACAAAGTATTTCAATTATTTTATTTTATATTCCCCAATTGTCAACTTTTCTTTTTAAAACTTCTGTTTCAACTTTTAAGTCACAAATTAAATATTCTAGAATTTCTTTTGTTGTTCTTTCTTCATTAACCATTGCTGCAACTTGTCCAGCCATAACACTTCCGTTTTCTACATCTCCTTCAATAACAGCATTTCTTAAACTTCCTCTTCCTAATTCTTCTATTTTCTCCTTAGGAGCTCCATTTTTTTCTAATTCTAACATTTCTTTTGCTAACTTAGTTTCGATTACTCTAACAGGATGTCCTGTGAAATTCCCAGTTGTAACTGTTGATCTATCTTTAGCTTTTAATATAGCATTTTTATAATTTTGATGTATCAAACATTCTTTTGCAGTTAAGAAAATAGTTCCACATTGTACAGCTTCTGCTCCCATAGATAAGGCAGCTAAAAATTGTTTCCCACTAGCAATTCCTCCAGCAGCTATAACTGGAATATTTACTGCATTTACTATTTGAGGTAATAATGCCATAGTTGTTATAGTCCCAACATGACCTCCACTTTCCATTCCTTCAACTATAATAGCATCTGCTCCTATTTTTTCCATTCTTTCTGCAAGTTTAACTGTTGGAATAACTGGTATAACTTTTATATTCGCAGCTTTTAATCTGTCCATAAAAGCTCCTGGATTCCCAGCTCCTGTAGTTATAACTTTAACTCCTTCTTCAATACAAACGTTTATTTGTTCTTCAACATCTGGTCTCATAAGCATAAGATTAACACCAAAAGGATTAGATGTTATTGCTTTAGCTTTTCTTATATTTTCTCTTAATAAATCTGGTTCCATTCCTCCACCAGCAATAATTCCAAGTCCTCCATCTCTCGAAACAGCTCCTGCTAGTTCCCCACCAGATATCCATGCCATTGCACCTTGAAATATTGGATATTTAATTCCTAGAATTTCACAAACTCTATTATTTTTCATCGAAAATTTCCTCCATATTTAATTTCAAATTTTATTTTTATTATTTAATATAAAGATACCCCTAGAGAAAATGCATATACCATACATCTTAGTGCTGCTTCCTTCCAGACCTGACACGGTTCAACGACAATATATCATAAACCCTAAGGGCAACCTATAATATCATCTTTATAAATTTTTGTCAAATTTTTTATATTTAGCAATATTTTAAAACTTTTCTAAAATTTTATCTTTAATCTTGTCTTGCATTTTATTTTTCAATGAAGAATTTTCTCCATTAATAATAGAATCTAATACCTCCATAATATCAGTTTTTATAGCTAATACTCTAGTCTCTGTATCATAGCTGTAACTTACACTTCCTCTATTTAATTCTTCTAATATAGAAACAAGAAGTTCTTTTGTTATATCATCTTCTATTTTCATTGTTTCTACTATTTTTTCAGTATTTAATTTCATATTCTTTAAATTAATACTACCATTTATTGCTAAATAATTCCCATTTGTAGTTAAAAATTGTGTAAGCATAGCTTCTCCTGATTCTAAATTCTCATTACCTAAATCTTGTAAATTAGCTTCCGGTATATTTAAATTAGTTTCAGTGATTTCTTTATCAAAATTTATAAAACCTTTAAACTCTCCGATAGTATCTCCTTTTTCACCGAATAATTTAAATTCAGTATTATTTTTATCTTTAGATAATCTTGTTGAGAAATTTTTAACTTCTCCATTAAAATTAATTCCATAAACATTAGAGCTAACACTTATACTATCAAAAAATAATTCCCATTTATCTTCATCAGCAACTTTTGAATCTTCAATTTTTCTCAATCTTATTTCTTCTAAAATATCTCTATATTTTAAAGATAAATTATATATTTTTTGCTCATAAATTAAATTTAAATACATATTGATATAGCCGTCTAAATCAAATAAAACAAGTTTATTTTTATCTAAGAAGCCCCTTACCACTCCATCTAATTCCTCAACTTTTCCTTCAGGCTTTGTTAAGTCGTTTATATTTAAATTTTTTACAATTTTTTTAGATGACTTTCCTATGCTAGAAATTTCATCTATTACATCAGAAATCTTTAATTTTTTTTCATCGCTCTCTTTTATATTTTTAATACTTTCTTTTATTTTATCAAGTTCTATTTCTTCTTCTATTTTTTTAGTTTTTAAATTTTTCTCTAAAACTTCTTTAACATTTAAATGATTTTTTTCTATTTTATTTAAATATAATTCTTTTAACTCTGTTAAAACTTTTTCTCTTTTAAGTTTTTCTTCAGCTTCTGTAACTCTATTTTGAAATACCTTAGCTTTTTCATCATCATTATATTCATACTTATCATCTTTAAAAAATTTAATTCCATTAACTTCACTGTCATCAAAAGTAACTATTTTTTTATCAAAGTCTATACTATAGTATCCTTTTACTTCAGAAATATAAATAAAGTTTTCATCTTTATGCAAATTACTTGCTATCTCAACATCTTTCAGAATAATATAGCTATCTAGATAATTTAAATCAAGACTTCCTATTTTAACAGGTGCTCGATTAGCTTCTGTCATTTTTCTCTCTAAATATTCTTTCAAGATAAAATCTCTTGCAAAAAATAGTAAGACCAAAATTATAAGTATAAAACCTATTAAAATTCCAAAAATTTTTTTCATCTTCCCTACCCCATATCTAAACATATTTTTTTACTATTAATTTATTTTTATTTTTCTTAGTAAGTCCATTTTCTTCCTCTATTTTAAACTTACCATATTTTTTTATAATGATAACATCTCCTATTTCAATCTTTCTATCTTTTTCTCTTTCAACTTCATAATTTATTTGAACATTTCCTAAATCTATATGTTGAACAGATAAATTTCTTGATAAATTTGTAAGTTCTGCAACTAAACTATCTATTCTAAGTGAAGATAAAGTTATATTTAAAACTTGAAATTCACTCTTTGGAATTTCATTTTCTTCTATTTCTAAAATTTCAACCGGAGAAGAATTTATTTTCGTTAAATTTTCCTCTAAAAATGAAAACATATTTTCCATTATTATTCCATAACACATTTCATCTTTCACCACTAAATCTCCCATTATTTCTCTTTTTATACCTAAAGATAATATGTTTCCCAAATAATGTTTATGTTCTAACTTAATAAATTTTGATTTTTTTATTATTTTAAAATATTTTACTGGAAAATTTAAATACTCTTCTGGAAAATCCTTCGGATAGAATGCTATAACTTTTTTTTCGCTGTCCTCATTCAGACCTTTCAACGAATAATTTATTTTTGCTTTTTGTATTTTATTTATTTCATTCAATGAAAAAAATTCATTACTATAAACCACTGTGTCTATTTTTTCCATAAGTTTTATATAATTTTCTATTTTTTCATTTTTTTCTATCATTAAAAGCTCCAAATTTTTATTTTAGTTTTATATAGTATTTTATAATAATTTTTAAATTTTTTCTACTTTTTTTTAATAAAGTATCTCATCAGTTAAATTTTAATAAATACGAGTTCTTCAAAGAATTATATCTCTCTATCATAATTTTTCCTTTTTTTATTCTATAGGAAAGTATAAATTTAAATGCTTATTAGTCTCTGACGTCCGTATTAGTTGGAAGAGCCTATGTTCATTGAGCTCGTAGAACTCATACGGCTGTCAAGAGACTTTTTTAAAATTTATATTTCTTTACATAAAAAGAAGTTGCTTTAATCTATAAAACAACTTCTTTTATTCATTTTATTTTATTCCACTGTTACTGATTTTGCTAAATTTCTTGGTTTATCTACGTCTAAACCTTTTTCTAAAGATGTATAGTATGCTAAATATTGTAGTACAACTACAGCTAACACAGGACTTAGCAATTCTCCACTATCTTTTATAACAACACTGTCGTCTGCAACTTCAGGAAGCAAACTTCCTTCTTTACAAACTCCTATTATATATGCTCCTCTGGCTTTAACTTCTTTTAAATTTGAAGCTACTTTTTCATCCATTTCTAAATTTGTTGATATTCCCACAACCATAACATTTTTTTCTATAAGTGCTATACTTCCATGTTTTAATTCTCCAGCTGGTAAAGCCTCTGTATGAATGTAGTTAACCTCCTTCATTTTCAAGCTTCCCTCTCTGGCAACCTTTTCATCTATACCTCTACCTAAGTAAAATCCATTTTTTATATCTTTTACTTTTTTAGCAATTTCATGAATTTTATTTTTATCCAATATTAGATCTTTAATATTTTTATTTAATAAAGTTATATCCGAAATATACTTTTGATAACTATTTTCTCCTAATTTTCCTAATTTACTTCCCATATATAGAGCTAATAAGTACATTACTAACACTTGTGAACTATATGCTTTTGTTGAAGCAACTGAAATTTCTGGTCCAGCCAAAGTATAAATCACATTATCTGCTTCTCTTGTTATTGTTGAGCCTAAGACATTTGATATAGCTAAAGTCCTTGCTCCTTTTTCTTTAGCATATTTCATAGACATTAAAGTGTCTATTGTTTCTCCAGATTGACTCACAAATATAGCCAAAGTTTTATTAGTTATAATAGGATCACTGTATCTAAATTCTGATGCAATATCTGTGTATACATCTATCCCCATTATTTTTTTCATAAAGTATTGCCCCTGTAAACCAGCATAATAAGCCGTTCCACAAGCAACTATATATATTCTATCTATATTGTGAAAATTTATTTCTTCTAATTGTTCATCAAAATTTACATTTTTTTCTTTATCTATATAGACATTTAATGTTTTATCTATAATTTCTGGTTGTTCTTCTATTTCTTTTATCATAAAATGGTCATATCCACCTTTAGTAGCTTGTTCAAAATCCCATTCTACTTTTTTAACTTCTCTTTCAATTTTTTCTTCATTTTTATCATAGACCGTTACTTTATTTTTTTCTATTAATGCAACATCTCCGTCTTCAAGATAGATAATATCTCTTGTATATTTTAATATTGCTGAAACATCCGAAGCAATAAAATTTTGTTCTTTCCCAAGTCCGACAATTAAAGGACTATGACTTCTTGAACATATCATTTTATCAGGAAAATCTTTATGAATAATAGCAAATGCATAAGTCCCTCTTATTCTCTTTAAAACTTTCTTAAAAGTAGAATATAAATCTCCATCAAATAATTTTGAATATAATTGAGCTACAACTTCTGTATCTGTGTCTGAACTAAATTTTACTCCTTGATCTTGTAATTCCTTTTTTATTTCAGCATAGTTTTCAATAATTCCATTATGAACAACAGCAACATCTCCGTTTTCACTATAATGAGGATGTGAGTTTCTATCAGTTGGTACTCCATGAGTTGCCCATCTAGTATGTCCTATACCTAAAAAAGATGAATAATTAGTCCCTTTCATATGGTTTTTTAAATTTTCTAATTTACCTTCTTTTTTTTCAATATGAATACCATCTTTAGTTACAAAAGCTATTCCTGCTGAATCATAACCTCTGTATTCCAACTTTTCCAATCCCTCTAATAAAATCTCTACTGCTTTTGAATTGCTTCCTGAATAACCTACTATTCCACACATAAAAAAACCTCCTATAAATTTTTTGCATACAAAAATAGGAGACTGTTACGACTATCTTTTTGTCGGGCAAATTACTTTGCTTTTTTGTAGATAATGGTTGTAACCACCTTTGGAATATCCGCCGAATTTTCGATAATTCCAATCCTCGTCAACTTAAAAATTAAGTTCTGGCGCTATTTTACATGAATCTCCTAGTTTTAATTATATTATATTTTAAGTATTTTAGCAAGTTTTAATAGTTTTTTTAATAATCAAAATTTTCTAATCTTTAAAAAAATTTTTTTATAAATACTATTGACATTTTTTTTATTCTGTGGTATATATTATTTAAAGTTATTAGCAGTCATCTTAAAAGAGTGCTAATACTTGCCCTCTATTTTAAATTTTTATAAAGAAAGAACGGGCTAGAGTAAGTACTCTAGCTCTAAACCTTTCAATTTTTTTAGAGTTAATTTTTTTAATTGAATAAAGTCTCTTGACAGCCGTATAAGTTCACGAGCTTAATAAACATAGGCTCTTTGGACTAATACGGACGTCAAAGATTAATTTTCATTATTTAATTTTAGACTTTCCTATAAAGTAAAAAATAAAAATAAATATAAATATATTGGAGGTTGATATTATGAATCCAAATCAATTTACAGAGAATACAATTTCTGCAATCAATTTAGCAGTAGATATTAGCAAAGGTAATATGCAACAAAGTATTAGACCAGAAGCTCTTGCTTTAGGATTATTAATGCAAAATAATGGACTTATACCAAGAGTAATAGAAAAAATGGGATTAAATTTGCAACACATCATTTCTGAATTAGAAAAAGAAATGGCTAATTATCCAAAAGTTGAAGTGAAAGTTAGCAATGACAATATTTCACTCGACCAAAAAACAAATACTATATTAAATCGTGCAGAAATGGTTATGAAGGAAATGGAAGATAGCTTTTTAAGTGTAGAACATATTTTTAGAGCTATGATTGAAGAAATACCAATTTTTAAAAGATTAGGTATCAGTTTAGAAAAGTATATGGAGGTATTGATGAATATAAGAGGAAATAAAAAAGTAGATAATCAAAATCCAGAAGCAACTTATGAAGTTTTAGAAAAATATGCAAAAGATTTAGTTGAACTTGCTAGAGAAGGTAAGATGGATCCTATTATTGGTAGAGATTCTGAGATAAGAAGAGCTATACAAATAATTTCAAGAAGAACAAAAAATGACCCTATTTTAATAGGAGAACCTGGTGTTGGTAAAACTGCAATAGTTGAAGGACTTGCTCAAAGAATTTTAAATGGAGACGTTCCTGAAAGCTTAAAGAATAAAAAGATATTCTCTCTTGATATGGGAGCTTTAGTTGCAGGTGCTAAATACAAAGGTGAATTTGAAGAAAGAATGAAAGGGGTTTTAAAAGAAGTTGAAGAATCAAATGGAAATATCATTCTTTTCATAGATGAAATTCATACTATAGTTGGAGCTGGTAAGGGAGAAGGTTCTCTTGATGCTGGAAATATGTTAAAGCCTATGCTAGCAAGAGGAGAATTAAGAGTTATTGGTGCAACTACAATAGATGAATACAGAAAATATATTGAAAAAGACCCTGCACTTGAAAGAAGATTCCAAACAATATTAGTAAATGAACCTAATGTTGATGATACTATTTCAATTTTAAGAGGACTTAAAGATAAATTTGAAACTTATCATGGAGTTAGAATTACAGATACTGCAATAGTTGAAGCTGCAACACTTAGCCAAAGATATATAAGTGATAGAAAACTTCCAGACAAAGCTATAGACTTAATAGATGAAGCTGCTGCAATGATAAGAACAGAAATTGACTCTATGCCAGAAGAACTTGATAAGTTGACAAGAAAGGCTCTACAATTAGAAATTGAAATCAAAGCACTTGAAAAAGAAACAGATGAGGCTTCAAAAGAAAGATTAAAAGTTATAGAAAAAGAATTAGCTGAATTAAATGAAGAAAAGAAAGTTTTAACATCTAAATGGGAACTTGAAAAAGAAGATATTTCAAAAATTAAGAATATTAAAAGAGAGATTGAAAATGTTAAACTTGAAATGGAAAAAGCTGAAAGAGAGTATGATTTAACAAAGTTATCTGAATTAAAATATGGTAAACTTGCAAGTCTTGAAAAAGAATTACAAGAACAACAAAATAAGGTTGATAAAGATGGGAAAGAAAATTCTCTATTAAAACAAGAAGTAACAGCAGAAGAAATTGCTGATATAGTTTCAAGATGGACAGGTATTCCTGTATCAAAATTAACTGAAACTAAAAAAGAAAAAATGTTACATCTTGAAGACCATATAAAAGAAAGAGTTAAAGGACAAGATGAAGCTGTTAGGGCTGTTGCTGATACTATGCTTAGATCAGTTGCAGGTTTAAAAGACCCAAATAGACCTATGGGTTCATTTATTTTCTTAGGACCTACTGGTGTTGGTAAAACATATCTTGCAAAAACTTTAGCATATAATTTATTTGATAGTGAAGATAATGTAGTTAGAATAGATATGAGTGAATATATGGATAAGTTCTCAGTTACTAGACTTATAGGTGCACCTCCAGGATATGTTGGATATGAAGAAGGTGGTCAACTTACAGAAGCTATAAGAACTAAACCTTATTCAGTAATACTATTTGATGAAATTGAAAAAGCTCACCCTGATGTATTTAATGTGTTGTTACAAGTTTTAGATGATGGTAGACTTACAGATGGACAAGGAAGAATCGTAGATTTTAAAAACACTTTAATTATAATGACATCTAATATAGGTAGTCCTTTAATACTTGAAGATCCTACTCTTTCTGAAGATACTAGAGAAAAAGTAGCAGATGAATTAAAATCTAGATTTAAACCTGAATTTTTAAATAGAATTGATGAAATAATAACTTTCAAAGCTTTAGATTTAGAAGCTATTAAAGAAATTGTAAAATTAAGTTTAAAAGATTTAGAAAACAAATTAAAATCTAAACATATTACACTAGATTTTTCTGATAAGATGGTTGATTATTTAGCTAACAACGCTTATGACCCTCACTATGGTGCAAGACCTTTAAGAAGATATATTCAAAGAGAGATTGAAACAAGTCTTGCTAAGAAAATTCTTGCAAATGAAGTTCATGAAAAATCTAATGTTTTAATAGATTTAGATAACGATCATATTATCTTTAAAGAAATTCAATAAATTTGTTTTTCATAGCACTCCTTTTATATATGAAGAAAGTGTGAGTTTTATCTACTCACACTTTCTTTAGTTTTATTCAATCATATTTTTTAATTCATTTAAACTTTCCTCAATATTAACTAAATCAATGAAAAATATATTTACTTTAACTCCATCGTTACTTTCAAAATATCTAGTTTCTATCATATCTTTAGTTTTAGGATAAATTAAGTATACTTCTGGGATAATCCCATCTTTTTCATATTTTTTTGCATAGGCATACATTTGATACATATCCCCTGAAGAAATTCCATAATTTTTTATACTCTCAGGTATAAGTCTTTTCCATTTTGTATCTAAGATAACAATTTTATTCTCTTTCCTTAATACTATATCTGGTCTTAAACTAAATATAGGTCTAAAATTATTATTATTTTTTTCATTAAATAAATGATATCCCTTATCTTGAATTGATACTTCCCAATTATCTGACAAAAATTTTCCCCTAACTTGTTGTGCTATATAATTTTCAAAAATTTTTTCCATTGGAAAAAGTATAGCTTTTGATGAAACTTTACCTGAAAAACTTGCAAAGCTTTTATTAAATAGAAAAACTTTAGACCATCTCATTAAATTTGTATAGTCTTTTGTATTCCTATCTATTGAAACTTTAGAGAAATCTTTTTCATAATTAGTTGATGCTTCCACCAATTCAAAAGCTATAAGGAGTTGCCTTATTTCTTTAGAATTTTGAGAACTGCTTGTTAATTTTTGTAGTTTTAATAATGTAGCTTTTACCAATCTATTTTCAGCTCTATCAACTAAAAATTCATCATAAGACATATAGAATTTTTCCTTATGTGCTAAATTCATTTTTATATGTTGACTTACTTGTAACTTTCCTTTATAGAATTTTATATTATCTTCTTTTGTTACATAGGCTGATTTTAAACCATTTTTTACAAGAATTCTAACATCATTTAAATACAAATTAATAAAGATTTCATACAGATTCATTTTACTAATTTTTAAATCGGTATTTTTAAAGTTTTTACCTAAAAAATCTTTCAAACTTTTTAACATCTTTAGAAAAATTGCTTTTGTTTTGTTATTTTCTTCATCATCAGTAAAATCTATCTTTGGTAATATCTCTATTTTATATCCACTCTTAAGTTGAATTAAACCTACATAATTATTAACTTTTACTACTGTTCCAAGATTTCTATCTTTAGTTTTATATACTTTCATAAAGTCCATTACATCTGTTTCTTCTTCTGAACCAACAAATTCTTCTATAAAACTAATTAATTCTTTAAAATCCTTTTCTGGTAGATACTTATTTCCTTCATTCTCATAACCTTTCTTAGAAACAATATTTTGAAATTCTTTTAATTGAATAATTCTATCCATTATTCATCACTTATTTTTTTACTTAAATCTTTTTTTTGTGAAATATTTTTATAAGCCATAATATTTTTAAAGTTATCATAATTTATAGTATATTTTTTCTCTGGAATATCTATATCGACTATATTATCTTCAAAAATATCTTCAGGTATAGAGACTGCTGAAATAAACTGCTCATCTTCATCTTTTGCATTATCTCCTAGAACAATTCTAATTTTTTCATAATCTTCATAGAAATACTCTTGTAACAAAGGAATAACTGATTTCTTAAATATATTTTCTAGTTTATCTATGTTATTATTTTCCTTCAATTCTAAGAATACTGCATGTCCTATTGTATGTTCTCTATCATAAAGATATTTTATTCTCTCGTTGATAACTTTTAACATAGCTCCTATATTTACTTTTGTTCCTTTATCTTCAACAAAAATATCTTCTAGTAAATGATAATCAGGTAACATTTCTTCAAACTTAAATCTTCTTCTTAAAGCTGTATCTATTAAGGCAATAGATCTATCAGCTGTATTCATTGTTCCTATGATATAGACATTGTCAGGAACTGTAAATTCTTCTTTTGAATATGGTAATTTTGTAGAGATACATTCTTCTTTTCCAGCTCTCTTAGTAGTTTCTATTAATGTTATTAATTCTCCAAATATTTTTGAGATATTACCTCTATTGATTTCATCAATAATGAAAACATAGGGATCTTTATTTTCTTTAATGACTATTTTTGATAGTTCTTCTTGGTTCTTTTCTTTAGCTAGTTTAATAATATCTTCTACTTTCATATTTGGTACTCTAGCTACCGTTCTACGATGTAACATTTTTTCTTTATTAATATTTTTTATATTTTCATCAATATTTTTTGCTAGCCATTTAACATTTCTAGTTGTAGTATCTCTTTCTTCTTTATCTAAAGTATAACCTTTATCATCTGTTACAACTGCAATACCATTTATTCTTGTACGTGAACCATCTGTTGTGATAATAATATCCCCTTTTTTTACTTCTTCAACAAAGCCTACTGCTCCAGCATCATCAAAATTCCAATCAATTCTCACATGATTATTATTAAAACACTCTTCTCTTACTTGACCTCTTACTGTAACCTTCCATACTATTGCTTCTAATGGTATATCATTATCATTATCATTGTTAGTTTCTATAATTGCTTTTCTTGCATTATCACAGAATTTTTTAAAAATACCATCTACAACATCATATTTTATATCATTTTCTATTTTTATATTAGTTTTTGATTCTTTATTATTTTCTTTTTCATCCTCTGATTCATCATCTTCATCTGAAACAACAGGTCTTATTCCTTCAATGAATTCTTCATAACCATAAGATTGATGAAAAGTTATAAGCTCTATTCTATTTTTTTTCTTTAATTCATTATATTTTTCCATTATTTCAGAATAATCTGTCAATTCTTTCTCAGATTCAGTTTTACAAATTTCAACTGCTCTTTTTGCTGTTGTATATGTTTTTCCTGTTCCAGGAGGTCCATAAAAAATTACATTTTTATCAAATTCTTTTTTAGAAAATTTTCCCATAATTTTCTCTTCATCTTCCTCATTTAAATTTTTACTGCTTATCAATTCATTTGTTTTTTTTTCCATAACATATTTATAATATGGAATTAACTCTTCTATAGCTTTCTTTATCTCTTTTTCGTAATCTTCATTCCCTTTTGTAGGACTTTGTTCTATATAAATTGAAGGCTGTACTTTAGTTAATTGTTTTGATTCAAGTTCTTTTATTATTGTTGATTTATCTTTATATTTATCTTTATATTTTTTATCTTTTAAATTATCTGGAGTTCCTTCTTCATTACTTCCTGAAGCATAAACTATATTTTCATTCTCAGGAAGATTCAAATATGAATGATATTGCTTCATTATAGAATCATCAGCTTTATCATTTTTTATCTCAAGACATATACGATATCTTACCTTATCTTCATTTTTTTCCACAAAAATCGAGATACTTATAGGACTATCTTTATATTTTTCACATTTCATTTGTAACCATAAATAATTTTTTATTTTAGTATTACTCCCATCTAACCATTTTATTATTTCTGTAGAAAATTTACATGAATCATTTAGCTTTGCTATCTTTTTTAATTCTTTACATATGTTTGAACCTTTTTCTCTCAAATCCTTATATTTTCTTTTTTCGTCTTCTGTTAAACCTTCTTTTTCTGGGTCTTTATACTCTTTTCCAGCATTTTTATTTAAAAATTCCAATATTTCTTTATAATTAATTTCTTCATAATTAATTTTTTTATCATCAGCCATTTTTATTTCCCCCAAAAAATTATTTTTATATAAATATTTGTTAAACTTATAAAATGTTACAAAAAAAGTAATTGTAGACTGTTTTAATTTGTAATATATTTCACTATATACTATCTTATAATCTTATTTTAGAATATAGAATAATATATAATTTATTTTTCTATTCTTTTATATAAGAGTAAATAGTTCTGAATACTTGCCCTGTTGCACCTTTTTGTGTGTAGTAAGGGTTTGAACCACTAGCCCAAGCTGTACCAGCTATATCTAAATGTATCCATTTTTTACCTTCTATAAATTCTTCTAAGAATTTAGCTGCATTTATAGAACCACCATATCTAACACCTGTATTTTGCATATCAGCATAAGAAGATTTTAAATTTCTTTTATATAAATCGAACATAGGCATTTGCCAAAAATATTCATTCCATTTTTCTGAGGAATCTATTAGTTTTCTTGCGATTTTATCATCGTTAGAGAAAACTCCAGTGACATCTTCTCCAAGTCCTATCATAATAGCACCTGTTAAAGTTGCTACATCTATTATTTCATCTACTTTTTCATGTTTAGCTATATATGTTAAAGCATCTGCTAAAGTTAATCTTCCTTCAGCATCTGTATTTGTTACTTCTATTGTTTTTCCATTCATAGCTGTTAGTATATCTCCAGGTCTATAAGCATTAGGTCCTATTGAATTTTCACAAGCTGCTACAACACAAGTAACATTTTTCTTAACTTTCATCTTAGCTAAAGAACACATAGACCCAATAACTGTAGCTGCTCCTCCCATATCGCATCTCATAGTCAACATTCCGTCAGTAGGTTTTAATGAAAGTCCTCCTGTATCATAAGTAAGACCTTTTCCAACCAATCCGTAAGTATACTTTGATTTTGCTTCACCTTTATATCTCATAACAATTACATAAGGTCTGTGATGTGCAGCTCTTGCAACTGAAAGATAAGAATTCATTCCTAATTTTTTTGCTTTCTTTTCATCATAAATTTCAACTTCAAAACCATATTCTCTTCCTAGATCAACAGCTTTATCTGCTAGAGCTTTCGGAGTTAAAACTTCAGCCTGTTCATTTACTAAATCTCTAACTATATTAGATATTTTTGAAAGTTCATATCCTTCAATAAGTTTAGGAACTTTTTTATCTGTTAAATAACTAACTTCTAAAAACTTTTCTTTTTTTTGTGAAAAATATTTATCAAATTTATAGTTTATATGTTCCACAACTTCAGCAACAACATCCATGTTATCTAATTCTTTATCAAGAAAAGCTACAAAGACTTTTCCTGTAATATCTTTTAATCCATCATAAAGGTATTGTCTTATATTTTTATTATTTAATTTATTTTTTTCTCCCAAACCAATAATTCTTAAATCCAATAGTTTTTTATCATTCACTAATGTCATTGAAATTTTTTCAGAACTCTTAGCTGTAAAATTATTTTTTTTAATAATTTCTTCTGCTAACTTTTTACTATTCTTATCTAAAAAATTTGGCAAGTTAATTTTATCAGAAGTACTTATAAGAACATATTTATCATAAGTATCTTCATAAATTTTAGTACACTTAAAACTCATTTTTATCTCTCCTCCTAAAAATACTATATTTTTAGAATATCATTTTATTTCTAATATTTCAACTTTTATTTTTTTTATTTTTCAATTTCCAAAAAAATAATCTGATTTCAAACCACTTATTAAACAATAAAAAACTTTTTATGTATTTTTATAAAAATTAGTATTTTTTTTCTTAAAAATGTGATAGAATAAAATATTACCAAACAATTATATAAGTTTTTTATTAAAAATAAAAGGTGATAGTAATGATAGCTGCTTTTTTTGATATTGATGGGACAATTTATAGAAATGCTCTACTTATTGAACATTTTAAAAAAATGATTAAATATGAACTTTTTGATGATCTAAATTACAAATTGAGAGTAGAAGAAGCCTATACTCGTTGGGACACTAGAAGAGGAGAATACGATACTTATCTACTTGATTTAACTCAACTTTATGTTAAAGCAATAAAAGGTTTACCCATAAAGTACAACGATTTTATTTCTGACCAAGTTTTACTTTTGAAAGGAAATAAAGTTTATTCATACACAAGAGAAATGATTAAGTGGCATAAACTGCAAGGACATAAGGTTTTTTTTATTTCAGGAAGTCCATCTTTTTTAGTTTCTAGAATGGCAGAAAAATTTGAAGCAGATGATTACTGTGGTTCTATTTATGAAATAGATGAAAAAACTAATACTTTCTCTGGAGAAATTACTAAACCTATGTGGGATTCATTCCATAAAAGAGAAGCTATTGAAAATTTTATAAAAAAATATGATATAGATTTGTCTAAAAGTTATGCTTACGGAGATACAAATGGAGACTTTTCTATGTTATCTTTAGTAGGTTTTCCTAGAGCAATTAATCCAAGCAAAGAATTAATAAATCGAATAAAAAATGACGATATTCTTAAAGATAAAACTGATATAATTATTGAAAGAAAAAATGTTATTTATAAATTAAAATCTAATATAGAATTAATAGAATTTTAGAAAAAGGAGATAAAAAATGAAAATAAAGAACGAAGTCAGATATGCTCTACAAATAATTTATTATCTTACTTTACACAGAGATAAGGAAATAATTTCATCAAGCGAGATATCAGAAGAAGAACAAATACCAAGATTATTTTGTCTTAGAATAATTAAAAAATTAGAAAAAGCTGGAGTTGTAAAGATATTTAGAGGTGCTAAAGGAGGATATGTACTAACTAGAGATCCTAAAAGACTTACTTTTAGAGATATCATAGAAATTATTGATGATGATATAGTTTTACAACCTTGTATAGATAGTACTACAATATGCTCAACTAGGGGAAATGATTGTGCAATAAGAATAGCACTTAAAGAAATTCAAGATGCTTTACTTGCTGATTTTGACGAAATCAACTTTTATGATTTAGCTGAAAAAACTCTTTCTCAAACTGAATAAATTTTAATTAGAGAATTTTTTACTGGAATTAACAGTAAATTAAAATTCTCTTTTTTTACTCTATAGGAAAGTATAAACTTAAATGCTTATTAGTCTCTGACGTCCATATTAGTTCGAAGAGCCTGTGTTTATTGAGCTCGCAGAACTCATACGGCTGTCAAGAGACTTTTTTTATCACAAAACAAATAATTTATAAATTAATATTAATTATTTTTTATGTTTTATTTAAATACTTTTTATACTATTGACTTACTAATCAAACAGATATATAATTAAAATATAGGAAATTATAAACTGTAATTAGGAGGATATTATGAAAAAAGTAAATGAGTTTTTAGAAGCGAGAGAAAAATTATCAAAAGTACTTTTAAATACAAACCTTATATTTAGTTCAGTATTTTCACAAGAAACAGGCAATAATGTATATATTAAACCTGAAAACTTACAAAAAACAGGTTCTTTTAAAATAAGGGGAGCATACAACAAAATTTCAAAATTAAATAACGAAGAAAAAAAGAAAGGTGTTATAGCTTCTTCAGCAGGTAATCATGCTCAAGGTGTAGCTTATGCTGCTAAAGAACTAGGAATTAAAGCTACTATAGTTATGCCTAAAACAACACCTTTAATTAAAGTTGAATCTACAAAACAATATGGAGCTGAGGTAATTCTTTATGGTGATGTATATGATGATGCTTATAAAAAAGCTAAAGAATTAGAGAAAGAAAATGGTTATATTTTTATTCATCCTTTTAACGATGAAGATGTATTATTTGGTCAAGGTACTATTGCATTAGAAATATTGGATGAATTACCTCTTACAGATATTATTTTAGTTCCTATTGGTGGTGGAGGTTTAATATCAGGAATAGCATATGCTGCAAAACAAATAAAACCAGATATTAAAATTATAGGAGTTGAACCTGAAGGAGCTGCTTCAGCAAAGAAATCTATTGCAGAAAATAAAGTTATTGAACTAGCAGAAGCTAATACAATTGCTGATGGAACTGCTGTAAAGAAAATAGGAGATATAAATTTTAAATACATAAAAGAGTATGTTGATGATATTATAACTGTATCCGATTATGAATTGATGGAAGCATTCTTATTACTAGTAGAAAAACATAAGATTATTGCAGAAAATTCTGGAATATTATCAGTTGCAGCTTTAAAAAAATTAAATCTAAAGGGTAAAAATATTGTAAGTGTTTTAAGTGGTGGAAATATCGATGTCTTAATGATTTCTTCTATGATAAATAAAGGTCTTATTAGAAGAGATAGAATTTTTAATTTTTCTGTAAACATTTCAGATAAACCTGGTGAATTAGCAAAAGTATCTGAACTAATAGCAAAAGTTGGAGCCAATGTAATCAAATTAGAACATAATCAATTTAAAAATTTAGCAAGATTTAGAGATGTAGAATTACAAGTAACTGTTGAAACCAATGGTTCTGAACATATTAAAAAACTTATTGAACTTTTTGAAAAACACGGATATGAAATTATAAAATTAAAATCAAAAATAATATAAATTTACTAAATAAACTCTACAGATATATGAAATTTACAGACTCAATAAATACAGATATCCCTCAATATTTAATTTATCCTTTTCTATACAAACAAATAAAGTCTATTGACAGCCATGAGTTCTACGAGCTCAATGAACACAGGTTTTTCGAACTACAGTCGTCAGATACTAGTTTTTCTACTTTAATTTTATAGTTTTTAGAAGAATAAAAACCAGCAGAAAATTCTGCTGGTTCTTATATTTTTATTCAGAAGTTTATTATTTAGCAAATAAAGCTTTTACTTCATCTTTTTGGATTAATCCAATTGATTTATCAATAACTTCTCCATTTCTAAAAACTAATAAAGTAGGAACGCTCATAATTTTGAATTGAGCTGCTAATTCTTCTTGTTCATCTATATCTACTTTAACTATTTTTTTATTTGGATCTTCAGTAACAACTTCTTCTAAAACTGGTACTAAACTTTTGCAAGGTCCACACCAATTTGCTCCGAAATCTACTACTACAATTCCTTTTGCTTCTAAAACTTCTTCTTTAAAATTTTCTTTTGTTCCTTTAACTATCATTTTATAACCTCCTAATTATTTATTTCATAAAGATTATAATTTATATACTACAAATTATCAGTGATAATGTCACATTATTCTCCATAATAAACTTTTAAAAGAAGTCTTACATAGTCTTCATCAGATAAAGCATTTGGATTATATGCAGTACAGATATCTTTTTTAATATCTGCTAACATATTAGGAATTTCTCTTTTGTAATCTTCAAAATCTATTCCATAATCTTTTAAACACTTTTCAATATTCAATTTTTCTTTTAAAATTCTTACAAAACTTAATAAAGATGACTTACCTTCTTCAATAGTGTCAGCTGGTAATCCTAATTCTCTCGAAATTTCAAAATACTTTCTGTCTGCATGAGTATTTATTTCAATTATATAAGGCATTAAAATTGCATTTGCTCTACCGTGAGCTAAATGAAATTTTGCACCAACTGTATGAGCTATACTATGATTTATTCCTAATGATGAGTTATCAAAAGCCATTCCTGCTAAGCAAGATGCAAATTGAACATTTTCTCTAGGAGCTAATATTTTTCTATCATTGTAATGAGTTACAAGATTTTCAAATATTAATTTTATTGATTTCATAGCAAGTGAACTAGAAAAAGGATTAGCATTTCTAGAAACATAAGCTTCTAAAGCGTGAGTCAATACGTCCATTCCTGTATCTGCAACAACTTTTGCAGGTAGCCCACTTAAAAATTCTGTATTTAAAAGAGCAATATCAGGTAACATAATATCTGCTGCTAAAGCTATTTTTCTATCCCCTTTTGTAACAACACTATATGAAGTTACTTCTGAACCTGTACCACTTGTTGTTGGAATAGCTATAAAGAATACTCTTTTTTCAACATTTAATTTTTTATATAATTCATATCCAAAATAAAGTATAGCTTTACAAGCATCTATTGGAGAACCTCCCCCTAGTGCAATAATACAATCAGGTTCAAGTTCTACAAAGTCTTTTAATCCATTTTCAACAGTTTCCATACTTGGATTAGGTTCTACTTTACTAAAAATCTTTACTTCAACATTATTTGGTAAATTTTTAGTAACTAATTCTGTAAGTTTTAGCTGAACCATAACATCGTCTGTTACTATCATAATTCTTTTGTAGCCTAAAGTTTTTAAATAGTTTAATGAGTCTTCACCAAACAAAATTTTAGGTTGCAGTCTAAATTCTTTCATTTTTTCCCCCTGCTTTGAGTTAGTTATTATTTGGATCTAGCAATCCAGTTTGAGCATTTCTTTTTTGGATTAATGCTCTACTATCTTTAGCTACATCATCTAATTTCCCTTCTCTTTTCATAAGTAATAATACTTTTGTATCTTTATATTCAGATAACATATTAAAATCTCCTGAACTATCCCCAGCAACTAAAATTGGAGCTTTTCCATTATGTTTAGGTTTTAAGTAAGTTTCAATTATTTGAACTTTTCCTTTAGTTTGAGTTTGAGGATATCCAGATTTATATTCAGCACGGTATTCATCTCCGTTCATTTCCAATCTCATTCCATATACACTACCGTCTTCTAAATTATATCCATAAGTTTTATCAGTAGCAAAAACTTCAACTATATCTTGTAATGAAGCTGAAATTATATAAACTTTTATTCCATTAGCTTTTAATTCTCTAAATAAGTTAGCTGTTTCAGGTTGAGTTCTAAGTCCACTTTTATATGAATGGCTAACTTTTCCAGCTTTTCCTGTTAAAACATCACTTGATTCAAGTGTATATTTTCCCAATTTATTTCCTATTCCAAAATCATTAGCTTCTTTTGCAAGTGCTTTAACTTCACTTACTTTCATTCCTTCAAATAAGTATAATACCCATGGATAAGAAACATCATGAGAAAAACTTCCGCCTATAGCTTCATATAAGAAAGCTAATTTCCCTCTAAAATCTTTAAATTCTTCTGTTGCTTTTATTTGTTCTAAGCTCATTTTTTTATTTTTAATATAATTATTATAAATAAAAGTATAATCTTTATCTAGGTCTGAACCGATTTTCTCTATATTGATTGCTTGACCATTTACATTTTTATAATCATCAGAAAAATTATCTAAAGGAATGTCTTTTCTTATTGCTTTAGAAAATTGTTCTGGAGTCATTTTAAATCTCAAATTATCTATTTGATATCTAAAAAGATTTTCTTGTGTATCTTGATAAATAGACGTGTAATCCCAATCAAATACAGCATAATTTCCTTGGTTTTTACTTTCTGATATAACTTTATCTAACACCACTCTGTTTTGAGGAACCCATCTACCTTCGTCAAGATTTGCCATTGCTCCTACTGATAAAGCTAAAAATAAAGATATTTTTGTTATGTTTTTTAAAAAATTCACTGTGCCTCCTAATAATTAGGAAAATTTTCCGGTCTTAATAATCCAGTAGAACTGTCACTATACTGTAACAATGTTTTACCATTATTAACCAAGTTATCTAATTTTCCTTCTCTTTTCATAAGTAATATTTTTTGTGTTTCTTTATATTCAGTTAGCATATTTTCATCACCCTCAGCATCTCCAGCAACTAATATAGGAGCTTTTCCATCATATCTATCTCTTATATACTTATTTATTGCTGTAACTTTTCCAACTCTCTGAGTTAAAGGGTAATTTTCTTCGTATTCATCTATTATTTTATTGCTTTTTCCTGAATTTTTTACTCTCATAGCATGTATATTTTTTATATCTAAATTATAACCATATGATGAGTCTGTAGCAAAAACTTCTATTACTTCTTGCATTGAAGCTGAGACTATGTGAACTTCTATTTCATTTCTTCTTAGCTCACAAAATAAATCTGCAATTTCTGGCCTTATTCTAAGTCCATTTTCATATTCAGTCCTAATTTTTCCACTTTCCCCTGTTAATATATCACTTGACTCAATATATAACTTTCCAAGTTTATCTCCAAGGGCATAGTCATTAGAATTTTTTGTTATAATTTTTAATTCTTCTTGACTAAAACCTGTAAAAAGGAAAAATTCCCATAAACAAGTTGCTTTATTTGAAAAACTATCAGCCACAGCATTATGTAAAAAGTGCATTTTTGCTACAAAATCTTTATATTCTTCTGTAAGTATTATTTCTTGAAAATTTCTCTTTTCTTTTAGAATATAATTTTCATATAAAAAGTCATATCTAGCTCTTAAATCTTTTGCAAGTCTTTCTATATTTAAAATTTCACCGTTTAAATTTTTATACACCATAGAAAATTTTTCAATAGGAATATCTTTTCTTATTAACCTTTCAAATTCCGATGGTTCAATTTTGTACAGTAATTTTTTTGTTTGGTAGTTAAATAAATTTTTTTGAGTATCTCCCTGTATAGAAGTATTATCCCAATCAAATACAACATAATTGCCTTGATTTTTATTTTCTTCTATTAGTTTAATTAACTCTTCTCTATTTTTTTTATTCCATCTACCTTCTGAAAGCCTTACTTCTGATTTTTTTAGACTCATATATGGTCACTCCTATTTTAGATTATAGTTCAGACCAGTTTGCTGGATATACAAAATACATGAATTTTGCATATTTTGGAGCACTAAATTGAATTTTAGAACCTTTTGGTATTAAAATAACATCCCCAGCTTCTCCTACAACTTTTCTTCCGTCGATAAGAATTTCTAGTCTTCCTTCGATTATATAATCTACTTCATCATAAGTCAATGTCCATGGGAAAGTACTTTCTGTCATTTCCATAAGTCCAGCACCTAATCTTGGGCTTTCTTCTAATGTGAATAAATCTGTTGTAGTAACTTGGTCATTAGGATTTCCTGTATCCATCTTAACTCTTTTTGTCATTTTATTTAATTTTACTACTCCAACTCCACTTTTATCCATTTGTTTATATTCTTCTTCAGAATTTTTTCCTAATTCTTCTTTTATAACTTTTCTTATTAATTCTTCTAATAATTCTTTATCCATTTTTTCACCTTAATTCTATTTAGATTTTTTAGTAAATAATACTTTAGCTATAATTATTGCTAAAATTCCTCCAGATAATTTTCCAGCTATCATCGGAGCTATCATAGCTTTATCAACTCCACCAGTAAATCCTAAGTGATCTCCAAATACAAATGCTGCACAAACAGCGAAAGCGACGTTTATTACTTTACCGTTAGCATCCATATCTTTCATCATACCAAACATAGGAATATTATTTGCTAATGATGCAACAAGTCCAGCTGCTCCTATTTCATTCATTCCTAATTTTTCTCCTACTTTCTCAAGTGGTTTTTTGAATACTTTTGTAATAAAATGTACTAGTGGGAAAGCTCCTGCCAATACTATTGCTATTGACCAAATTATTCCCATACCTTCTCCAATTGGTGCCATTCCTGGTATAATAACTATTCCTGTTAAGTTTTCGATTATTGCTGCAGCAAGTCCTATAGTTATAACAACAACAACTCCTGTTCCAAAATATGTAAATCCTGTTGTCATTTTTTCAGGAATTAACCATAATCCAATTATTATTAATACAGCAAAAATTATAATTGGTACTAAGTTTCTAACTACAGTAAGTAATGGGAAACCAGCCACTAATCCTCCAACTAAACAACCAAATGGAATAGCTACCATTCCAGCAAGAACCCCTTTTGCTAAGAAAGGTCTATCTTCTTTTTCAATAATTCCTAATGCTACTGGTATTGTGAATACTACAGTTGCTCCCATCATTGATCCTAATATAAGTCCTGCAAATTTACCAACCATTGGATCTTGAGCCAAGCTCATTGCTAAAGGATACCCTCCCATGTCATTTGCTAATAAAGTTGTAGCAAACATTGCTGGGTCAGCACCTAATGCAGAATATACAGGTCCAACTACTGGTCTTAAGATATTAGCTAAAACTGGAGCTAAAGAAACTATTCCAACCATTGATAAAGCCAAAGCTCCCATAGCCATAATTCCTTCTTCAAATTTTTCTCCATAACCAAATTTATTTCCTAAGCATTTATCTATAGCTCCAACTGCCATAAAAAATACCATTATATAAATAATAATTTCATTTATTCCCATTATCTAAGTACCTCTCTTATAATTTTTGTAATTTTATTTATCATTTGTTCATCTTGTATAGAATAATCTTTCTTTAATATATTTTCAATTAACTTTGCAGTTTCTGAAAAATCATCCGAAGATTTTGAGCATCCACAAGATGAAATAGCAGGTTTTTCTGTACAAGCTTCTTTACCATAAACAACTTCGATATTGTTTTCTCTTACATAATCTTTTAGTGCTGATGATAAAAATGCTTTTTCTTCTACATAAATTTTCCCGCTAGAAATTTGTTCTTCTACATCTTTTAATGTTATAAATTTCTTTGACATATTACCACCTATTCTTCATCCATTCCATCAATAATTCCAATGATTGCTGCATCTACTGGTCTATCTTGCATTTTATAAATTGTTCTGGCTGCTCCTCCAGTTGCAACTATAACTTTTTCTCCTATTCCAGCTCCAACAGCATCAAAAGCTACCATTTTACCATTTGTTTCAGTTTTTACTATTAAAAATTTAAGTCCTTCTAAACCATCATATTTTTTTGTTGCCCAAACATTCCCAATAACTTCACCAATTATCATATTCTACCTCTTTGATATCTCTATATTTTTTTCTTTTGCATATTCCATTGCTGAACTTGTTACTATGGTATTATCTAATACCACTTTTCTTATTCCTTTTTCTTCTAACTTTTTTAAATTAGCTAAATCAAGTAATTTTGAATTGAAAACTTCTTCCTTTTTTAATATAGAATTTAGATAAAAATCTTTTGTTTCAACTTTTATTCCATAAGACTTTATTTGTGAAATATAGCTTTCATATTTTTTTAGCAACAATGTAGGAATATTTTCATATTTGGAAAACTCAATTCCCTCTTTTATGATGACTATTTCTTTATTATTTAAAAGAGCTTTTATAATTTTTTCTTCATAACTGTCATCATAAACTGCATTAGAGATATTAAACAAATTTTTTAAACTTAATTGTGATACTATAACTGTGTGTGCTTCTTCAATAAAATTAAATTTTTGACTTAAAAATTCTCTTATTTCTTCATCTTCTCCAAGAAAACAAATGTCTTTTTTTGCTTCTAACTCTCCTGAATTACTTGATAAAACTTTTCTTAATTCTTTTTTTATTAATTCAACTATGTATTCTTCATTAAAGTTATTTTCCATAATTTACCCCTTTATCTCAAATCATAGTTTCCATTATTTATTTTCAATATTACTAGATATATAACATCACTCAATATATTGAATGCTTCTAGTAAATCTTTTCTGTTAACCTTATAGTCTTCAACCAAATAATTAATAGCTTCAACTTCTAGTTCTCTAGCTAAGAATCTTAATTTATTCAATTTATGAATAGCTAAATCACTTTCTAGGCTTACTTCTAATAAATGCCCTTTTTTAAAGTAATCTTTTGGGTTTTCTAAAATTTCTTTAATATCTCTAATTGTTTTTGAATCTAATAAAACTTGATTTTCTAAAATTTTATCTAATTTTTCTGCTACAATGATATTTTGTAGAAATTTTATTATACTCTCCATATCTTTTACAAACTTTTCATTAGGAAATGATAGCACTAATTCTTTTGTAGTTAATAATAAATCTGCTAAGAAAGTATCCATCTTACCTCTAAATCTAATTTGTTTACTATTTTTAGCAACTAGAACATTACCATCAATTTGAGTCATATATTCTGGTTTTTCAAAGTAATATTCTCCATTTTTACCTACATATTTAGGCTTTTCAAAAATTTCTTTAACTTCTTCTTTTTCAGAAACTACTTCTTTATTTTTTGTTGTAGAAGTGTTTGAAGTAGAAATTTCTCCTTTTATTATTAGCTCTATCCCTTTTTCAGTTAAGAATTGTTTAGCTGAAGGTGTTAAAAGAGTTCCCTTTTCAACTTCAAATGTATCAAAAGGCTCTTTTCTATATTTAATTTTTAGAATGTCTTCTGATAAAACCATTTTCCCTCCACATTAGATATCCCCTCTTATCTTTTTATCTATAGGAAAGTATAAATTTAAAAAGTAAAAATTAATCCCTGACGTCCGTATTAGTTTGAAGAGCCTATGTTCATTGAGCTCGTAAAACTCATACGGCTGCCAAGGGACTTTATTTTTAAAGCTGGGAATATATTCTTAATTTTATTTTCTGTACTCAGCTATAATTCTTCTAATCATATCTTCTACATCTGAATTTGTTGTAGTTGAAGATGAGTAATCAACAGTTTTTTTGAAATCTGATAATTCTCTAACTCCTGTTGCAACTCTTCTGATATTAATTAGGTTCATTGGAGTTACATTATCAGAAGTTGAACTTCCTCCAACTGCTCCACAACCTAAAGTAAATGCTGGTGCTAGATTTGTTGTAGCTCCAACTCCTCCTAGTGATCCTCCTACATTTACTAACATTCTTGAAACTGGTTTCTTTAATGCAAATTCTCTTATAATATTTTTATCTTCAGAGTGTATAATTAAAGTATGTCCTTCTCCTTCATTTTCAAGTAATTCTATTGCTCTTTCACATGCTTTTTCTGCATTTTCTTCAACATAGAAAGCTAAAATTGTTGTTAATTTTTCTCTTGAATATGGATTTGCTTTTGATACAGTATTTTGTTCTGACAATAATACTTTAACATTTGAAGGAATATTTAATCCTGCTAATTTTGCTAATGTTTGAGCATCTTTTCCAACTATTTGCGGATTCATTGTTCCATTAGCTCTTAATATAAATCTTCCTAACTTATCACTTTCTTCTTTAGACAAGAAGAATCCTCCTTGCTTTCTAAATTCTTCCATTACAGCTTCTTTATTGCAAGGTTCTACTATTACTGATTGTTCAGATGCACAAATAACTCCGTTATCAAATGTCTTACTTTCAATAATTTTTCTTACTGCTTCTTTTACATTAGCAGTTTTTTCTATAAATGCTGGTCCATTTCCTGGTCCAACTCCGATAGCTGGTCTTCCTGAACTATATGCAGCTCTTACCATAGCTTCTCCACCAGTTGCAAGTATTATAGAAGTATCTTTTGATCTCATTAATTCATTTGTTCCTTCTAATGTAGGGATTTCAATAACTCCTATTAACCCTTCTGGTGCTCCAGCAGCATATGCTGCCTTTTGTAATAATTTAACTGTATCTATAACACAATTTTTTGCATTAGGGTGTGGACTTACTATAACAGCATTTCCAGCTTTTAATGAAATTAATGTTTTATAGATAGCTGTAGATGTAGGGTTAGTTGATGGTGTTAAAGCTGCAACTATTCCCATAGGAACTCCTACTTCAGTAACTGTTTCAGTTTCATTTAAAATTCCAACAGTTTTCATATCTTTTATGTAATCATAAAGAAATTCTGTTGCAAATTTATTTTTAATTACTTTATCTTCCCATTTTCCGAAACCTGTTTCTTCATGAGCTTTTTTTGCTAAATCAACATAGTGATTTTTCATTTCTTGTACTATTGCATATACTATTTTATCTATTTGTTCTTGTGTGAAACTAGCGTATATTTTTTGAGCTGTTTTAGCTGCTTTTACTAAGTCTCTCACTTGTTGGATTGATAACAAATCTTTATCCATTTTATGATCCTCCGTTCTTACTTCTAACTATTCAAAATAAGGGTGACCCTCTGTCACCCTTATTTAATTTTAAACTATTATTTGTCGAATTTTGGTAATATTACTTCAACTTCTGAGTGAGGTCTAGGGATTACATGTACAGATATTAATTCTCCAACTCTATCTGCTGCTGCTGCTCCTGCATCAGTTGCAGCTTTTACAGCTCCAACGTCTCCTCTTACCATAACAGTTACAAGTCCTCCACCTACTAATTCTTTTCCTACTAATGTTACGTTAGCTGCTTTTACCATTGCGTCAGCTGCTTCTACTGCTGCTACTAATCCTTTAGTTTCTATCATTCCTAATGCGTTTAATGTTGACATATTATTCATCTCTCCTTTTAAATTAAATATTATTTTTTACTTTTATTTTTTACTTTTTTATTTTTACTAACTTTTAAAATCTCATTGATTTCTTCTATTTCTTCTTCAATTGATTTTAAATCTTTTTCTTCAACTTCTTCTTTAACTTCAATCTTAATTTCAGGCTCTGCTTCTACAACAGGAGTTTCATCCTTTTTTTCAACTTCAGTTTTTTCAGAAGGAGTTGGTATTCTATTAATAATTTTTTCAACAGAATCATCGGGTCTAGGTATAACATGACTTCCTATATATACACCTAAATTTTTTGTTGCTGTTACCGCTGCTTCTACTGCTGCTTTTACAGCTGCCACATCTCCCTCAATTTCAATACATACAAGTCCACCTTTTGTGTGAACTTTGTTTATAAGTTCAACTTGAGCCGTTTTTAAAGCCACATCAGCTGCTTCAATAGCACCAACCATACCCTTTGTTTCAACTAGTCCAAGTGCTTTCATTTTTTACTCCTTAGATTTTTGTAGGATTTGCTGCTACAAATTTAACAGCATCTGCGAATGCTTCACAAGCTGCCTTACATGCTGATTGACTTCCTGTTAAAAGTCCTCCTCCAAAGTTTGTTTCAGAAGGTGGTCCAAAGAAAGCAGCAAGTCTAACATCTGCAGCTTTTAATGCAGCATCTAATGCATACATTGCTTCTAAAGGTGGAGCTATTAAGTATGCTAAAGCTTCTCCTTCTTCTATTCCTGCAGTTTTTGATAAGTAACTTCCTGTTCTTGATACACAATGTGCATAGTAAGGAATTGTATTATCTTCGTTTGCACTGTAGAAACATCCTCCATTTTCAATAAAGTCTACAGCAGCATTTAATCCACTTTTTACTTCAGCTGGATTAGGTCCTGCTATAATTCCTATAACTTCCCCAGCTAATTTTGTATTTGCATTAGCTGCTCCTCCATAGAATGATCTTCCATATACAACTACAACTTCTGCCATTTTTGTTGCTTCATCTAATGCAGTGTAAGTAACATCATCACTGTCAGCTGTTATAATTCCTATACTTCTGTATCCATTAGGAAGATTTAATTCTTCTGCCATTTTAGCATCAACATTTGGTATTAACTTTACAGATAATACACTTGCTCTTAAAGCGTCGTTTATCATTTTTACCTCCACACTTTTTAATTTTATTTAATATCTAGTAAAAGTAAGTAAATTACATACTAATAAACTACTTTTACTGTAAAATTACAATTTTAAATCTTGTCCACTTGCTTTTGCATCTAGTACTTTTTTAATTATGTGTGCAATATGGGCTCCTGCTTCTGCAGCTGGTGTTCCTTTAATATGAATATTTGAAACAACTGTTCTTTTTGCTTCAGGAATTCCTACATATCCTTTGTAAGTTATGTAAGCACTCATACTTTCTGCAGTTGCTAATCCAGGTCTTTCTCCTATTAATACACAAGTAACTTCTGCTCCTACAACTTCAGAAACATCATCTGCTATACCAACTCTTGCAAGTTTTGCAAAGAATGGAGTTCCTACAGAAATTCCATAAGATTTTAATCCATTTAATAAAGCTGGTAAACAGTCTTCAATATTAGCTTCTATTGCTGTAGAACTTAATCCATCCGCAACAAATACTTGTACTGTAGGATTTTGTACACATTTTTCTTTTAATGTTTTAACAGCTTCTTCATCTAATCTTCTTCCTAAATCAGGTCTTGTGATATATTGATCTTTATCTTCACATCTTGATTTTACTGTGAATAAATTATTAGCTTGTAAAAATTCTTCACTTACATTTGTTAAAACAGCGTCTTGAGCTGCAGCGTGGTCTGCTCTTAATCTTAACAAAGTATGAGTTGTATATCTTGATCCAGCTCTAGAAATGGCTAATCTTGCTGGAGTTTTTCTTTTATACTTTAATAACTCTTCCCTATTTGCTACATTTTTTAATTCTATAACTTCTCTTAAATCTTCTTTTGTAATGTCATCAATGATTCCATCTTCTATATGACTTTCAGAAGATTTTTTAGCTTCTGCTGGTGCTGATGCTTTTACTTGTCCTTCAGCCGACATTTCTTTTAATACTTTTCCTATAATTTCTTTTAGTTCTAATTCAGAAACCATTTTTCTCCTCCTTATTTAAGAAATACTGAAGGATCTCCAGCCTTCTCAGTTAATTTTCCATCTTCTGTCATAAATCCATATTTTACTAGCCATTCATGGAATGGTTTTATAGGTTTTTTACCAAATAATTCTCTTAAGCTTTGGTTATCGTGGAAACCTGTTGTTTGATAGTTCAACATTATATCGTCTCCAGCTGGAATTCCCATGAAATAGTTACATCCTGCTGCTGTTAATAATGTTGCAAGAACTTCAACGTCACTTTGGTCTGCTTTCATGTGGTTAGTATAACATACGTCAACTCCCATTGGTAATCCATGTAGTTTTCCCATGAAGTGATCTTCAAGTCCAGCTCTTATAACTTGTTTACTATCATATAAGTATTCAGGTCCTATAAATCCAACAACTGTATTTACTAGGAATGGTTGGAATCTTTTTGCAAATCCATAACATCTAGCTTCCATAGTAACTTGGTCTGCTCCATTGTGAGCATCTGAAGATAATTCTGAACCTTGTCCTGTTTCAAAATACATTACATTTGGTCCAGCAGCTGTACCTTGTTTTAAAGCTAGTTGTCTTGCTTCTTCTATCATAGTTCCTGTTATTCCGAAAGCTTCATTTCCTTTTTGAGAACCTGCTATACTTTGGAATATTAAGTCTACTTTAGCACCTCTTCTTATTGCTTCCATTTGTGTAGTAACGTGAGCCAATACACAAGTTTGAGTTGGTATTTCATAGTCTGTTTTGATTTTATGGAATCTTTCCATAACTGCCATAACACTATCAACACTATCATCAACTGGGTTTAATCCTAAAACAGCATCTCCCATTCCATATGTTAATCCTTCTAATGTAGATATCATTATTCCATCAGGATCGTCTGTTGTATGGTTAGGTTGTAATCTTACTGCTAGAGTATCGTATCCACCAATTGTTGTATTACAGTGAGCATGTACTTCAATTTTTTTAGCTGCTACGATTAAGTCCATGTTAGACATTAATTTTGCAACTGCTGCGATCATTTCAGATGTTAATCCTCTTCTGATCCAGTTAATTTTTTCAGGAGTAGCTTCTTCACTTAAAAGCCATTCTCTTAATTCAGAAACTGTCCAATCTTTAATTTCATCATAAATTTGTAGATTTAAGTCATCAATTATAATTCTTGTAACTTCATCTTCCTCATATGGAACTGCAGGATTTTCTTTTAAATCTTTTAAAGTAACTTTTGATAAAACTACTTTTGCTGCAACTCTCTCTTTCGCTGAACTAGCTGCAATACCAGCAAGTGCATCTCCAGATTTTCTTTCATTTGCTTTTGCCATTACTTCTTTTAAAGAAGAAAAATTGTAAACATGGTCAAATAGCTTTACACTTAATATCATACTTTCACCTCTTATATTTTTTACTATTTATAGTTTTTTAACACCAGTGTTTTTACAACAACTGGTAGCACACTACCCATACCCAAAGGTTTCCCAACATCAATGTAATCTCCATCGTTTACGCTTATGCTATCTACACAGACAACGTCAGTTTTACCATTTGTATTCAACATTAAACATTGACCCAAAACCTTACCAATATCTTTTTCAACTACTACAATAAGTCTTGGAACACTTTTAAATACTTGTGTTATAGCGTCTGCTAAACCAACTATTTTTTTGTATTTCATATTGCTGTCTCCAACAATACCAATAGCAACATCTTGTCTTCCTTCGTTATTTCTAAACCAATCCAATCTTTGTTCTAGTCTTTCTTTGAACTCGAATAAATTTTCTTCATCTTCTTTACTCATTTTTATAACCGGAATATTTTTGATTGGAAGAATGTCTTCATTAGTATAAGTTATAGTACTTCCACTTATTTCAGTAGTATAATTTCCAGCTCCTACAACAGTTGCTCCTATAGTTTCTCCAACTTTTACGAACTTAACTCCTGCTGTTTCAAAAGCTTTCTTTATTTCTTTTCCAAGTACTATTCCTATATCTCCATACTTGAATTCATCACCACTATAATCATTATAAACTAGATCAGCTACTCCCCCAGAAAAACTTACATAATCAAGTTCATTGTTTCTTGTATGAAAATCTTTGTAAGTTATCAACAAATCATAATTATCAGTTTTTGTTTTATAAGAAACTGATTGTAATAGAATATCTGCAACTTCTTTACATAATTTAACTATTTCATTTTTATCACATTTAGAACCAACTTTAATATTAAGTCCTAATCTCGAAATAAGTTTTGTAAATTTATCACTTATATAATCAATAGTCATTGTAGCAGTATTGATTTTTATAAGTCTTCCACCTACGTCTAAACAAGTTGTATCCATTACCTTTCCTCTGTCAAAGTAACAGATATTAGTTGTTCCTCCACCTATGTCCAAGTTAAATATTCTAGTGTTATTTTTTTCTGAAAAAGCCATAGCCCCAGAACCTTTACCTGCTATTATACTTTCAAGATCTGGCCCTGCAGTTGCAACAACGAAGTCTCCTGCCATTCCACTTAAAGCATTTAATACTTCATTTGCATTTGATTTTCTAGCAGTTTCTCCAGTAATAATTACTGCTCCAGTAGATATAGAAGATGGTGTCATACCTGCCTTTTTATATTCTTCTTCCACAATTTTTTTTACACCTTGAGAATCAATTTCAGTTTGACTTACTAATGGCGTAAAATAAATATGACTTCTATAAACTACATCTTTAGATATAATTTTTATTTGAGGTACTCTCGCTCCAGAAGCTGTATTTTCTAAGACTATTTTACTAAAAACAACCTGTGTTGTTGATGTTCCTATGTCTATCCCAACACTATTAATTTCTTCTCTCATAGACAACTCCTTTTTTTAGAATAAAAAAAGCTGGAAATAGAAAAAAATCCTATTTGCCAGCATCATTGCTTTTTAATTAATATACTCCGTTGTATACCATTTTTATTTTATTATTCTAATTTTATAAATTTTATTACATTTCTAATTTTTCAAAATTAATTATCACTTAAATTTTTTAATAAATTTTTTGACGCCATTATCAAAAATTATAAAATTAAGTATTAATTTTATCACAACTGATACATTTCTCTGAACCATTCTGTTCCTAACTTGTATCATTTATTAGAAAGTATAATAAATTTTACTTTCTCCTATATTAAACTCTATTTTTTATATTTTGTCAATATATTTTTTTAATAGATTAAATCAAATAATTTTATCTTATTTAAATCTCTTCAATCTTAAAGCGTTAGTCACAACAGAAACAGAACTCAATCCCATAGCAAGACCAGCTATCATTGGATTTAATAAATGGCCAGTTAATAAGTAAAGTATTCCTCCTGCTATTGGTATTCCACAAGTATTGTAGAAAAACGCCCAAAATAAATTTTCTTTTATATTCTTTATTGTAGCTCTACTTAATCTTATTGCTGTAAGTATCACTTCAATATTCTTATTCATAAGAACTATATCTGCACTCTCTATTGCAATATCTGTCCCACTACCTATTGCTAATCCAACATCTGCTTGAGCAAGTGCTGGAGAATCATTTATTCCGTCTCCTACCATTGCAACTTTCTTACCTTTTTCCTGTAACTCTTTAACTTTTTTATATTTATCTTCTGGTGAAACTTCTGCAATAACATTATCTATATTCAATTTTTTGGCTATAACTTTAGCTGTTCTTTCATTATCTCCAGTAAGCATATATGTTTCAATTTTTTCTTTTCTTAATTTTTCTATTAACTGAATACTTTCTTCTCTAATAACATCTGCTATTGTAATAAAAGCTATTAAATTATCTTTGTCTGCCAATAATATAGTAGTTTTACCTTCTAATTCATACTTATGTATTAGCTCTTCTTTGATATTCCCTATATTATTTTCAATTAATAATTTTCTATTTCCTAAAAAATATTTATTATTCTCAATTTCTCCAATAACTCCTCTACCAGAAATTGATAAGAAATTTCTAATATCGTATTCAGAAAAATTCTTTTCTTTTAATTTTTCATAGACAGCTTTTCCTAGTGGGTGTTCTGAATTTTTTTCCATAGAAGCAGCTATTTTTACAATTTCATCTTCACTTAAATCACTAAGACTTATAATATCTATAACTTTAGGATTTCCCTCTGTTAAAGTACCAGTTTTATCAAAAACGATAGTATCTATTCTATTTAATTTTTCCAGTGCCTCTCCAGATTTAATAAGTATCCCTAATTCTGCTCCTTTACCTGTACCAACCATTATTGCTGTAGGAGTTGCAAGTCCCAACGAACAAGGACAAGCTATAATAAGTATAGAAATAAATATTGTTAAAACAAATTCAAATGGACTTCCTATTATTCTAACAGCATTATATTTTATAGCAAACCACCAAATTAAAGATACCACTATTGCTATTGTAATTACTGTTGGAACAAATACCAAAGACACTTTATCTGCAAGTTTTGCTATTGGAGCTTTTGTCATTTGAGCGTCCTCAACAAGTTTTGCTATTTTTGAAATTAAAGTTTCATCTTTTGTTGCATTTACAAGAACTTTTAAAGCTCCATCTTTGTTGATACTTCCACTGTATACACTGTCGTTTTCTCCTTTTTCAACTGGTATACTTTCCCCTGTAATCATAGCTTCATCTATACTGGAATGCCCTTCTACAATTACTCCGTCAACAGGGATTTTTTCTCCAGGTTTTATAAAAACAGTATCTCCTTTTGAAACTTCTTCAATATTTACTTCAAATATTTCACCATTTCTTATTATATTAGCTTTTTTTGCTTGAAAATTAACTAATTTTTTGATAGCTGCTGAAGCTTTTCCCTTACTCAATGTTTCTAAATATTTTCCTAGCATAACAAAAGCTATAATCATTGTTGCCGACTCATAATATAAGGAATGCATCAAATGAACATTACTTTCAGCAAAAATTCTATAACTTATATACAAACTATATACAAATGCCGAACTTGTTCCAACAGCCACCAAGCTATCCATATTTGGACTTAACATTATTAATTGCCTGAATCCAACTCTATAAAATATTTTACCTATCCACATAACTATTATCGTTATAACTAATTGAGTCAATACATAGTTTAATATTTTTATTTCCGGATTCAAGAAACTTGGCAAAGGCATAGAAAACATATGGCTCATAGAAATATACATTAATATAAATGATAATAAAACAACTATTTTAGTCTTTGCTAATTCATTTTTTAATTTTTTTTCTGCTTTTATATTTTCTTCCTTTTCTCTCAAGTCTTCTCTTTTTTTAGGAATATACCCAAGTTTTTCAATAATTTTTGTTATTTCACTAGCTTTTATTTCACTTTCATTATAATCAATATCAGCCATATTATTTGAAATGTTAACTAATGCTTTTTTTACTCCATTAGTTCTAGATAATTTTCTTTCAATTTTTGCTACACAAGCTTGACAACTTATTCCCTCTATTTTTAGTTCTAATTTTTTAAAATTTTCTTTTGTTAAATCTTCCATTTTTCCCTCATTCTATAAACAATTACTAAAAGTTAATCAGATTTTTTATTAAATTTAAATATTAAAATTAGTCTCTTGACAGCCGTATGAGTTCTACGAGCTGGATAAATACAGGCTCTTCGGACTAATACGGACGTCAGAGACTTTGTTTATATTAAATCATATCCTGCATCATCTAATTTTTCTCTTATTTTAGTTAATACACTTTCATCTTTAACTTCAACTTCTGCCGAACCAACTTTAACATCTAAGACTTTTATTTCGTCTATCTCTTCTAACGCCTTCTTTACAGATTTTACACAATGTTCACAAGCCATACCTTCAATTTTCAAATTTAATTTCATAAAACTCCTCCTAATTTATATTTTAATATTTATCCTTTTATTTTCTTTAAATTTTCACTCATCATAAAAAATAACCACTTATCTTTTCTACCTAATTCTTCGGCTTTTTTTAAATTTTTTAACGACTCTTCATATTCTCCAATTTCAAACTCAATAGCTGCTTTTTCAGAATAAAACCATATATCTTTTCTACCTAGTTTTTCAACTATTTCTAGATATTCTAAAGCTTCACTATATTTCCCTAAAGCCCTATATGTCCAAGCTATTTCAGAAATTAAAAATATATCCTTTCCATTGTCTAATTTGTAAGCTAAAAGATAGTTCTTTAAAGCTGTTTCAAAATCTCCTAAAGCTCTATAACATAAACCTATTTGAATATTTATCCATTTATCATTTCTTCCTAAATCATTTGCTTTAAAATACCACTCTAAAGATTTTTGAAAGTCTTTTATTACACCGTATGTCCAAGCTATTTGTGAGCATATCCAAATATCATTTCTTCCAACTTCTACTGCTTTCAGATAATACTCTAAAGATTTTTTATATTCTTTCATTTCTCCTAGACAATAACCAAGTTCAGAATAAATCCAATCATCATTTCTTCCTAGTTGCAATACATATTCTAATAATTCTTTAGCTTCTTCCCATCTAGATATCTTATTTAAAATCCAAGCTATATTTGATTCACAATAGATTTTATCCTCTAATGTTTCAACATATTTTCTAGCTTCAAAAGCATATTTTATAGCAATTTCTATTTCATTTTCATCTTCTTTTAATTCAGCGAGACTTATATACGATCTCAACAAGTATTCTTTTGTTCCTTCCGCTTCCGGTTTTATATTAAATGCTTTTAAAAAATATGTAATAGCATTTTCATATTCGTTTTCAAAAAAATAAGCACTCCCTATTCTATAATTCCATAAAAATGATTTTCCTTCTTCAGCTTCTATTCCTTTTAATACATCAATTGCTTGTCTATATTCAGATATAGCAATATATGTTTTTCCAAGATAACTAAGAATTTCTGAAGTTAATTCTTCTTTTTTTATTTTTTTTATTTCATCAATGATTACATCATATTTTTCATCTTGAAATAAACTTTCAAATTTTTCCATAATTTCTTATTTATAAACCTTTCTAAGATTTTGTACATTCTACCATAAAAAGTATTTTTTTTATATTAGAAATTTAATTATTTTTTTATTTACTTGTTATTACAAATAAAAAATAAATAAAGTCTCTGACGTCCATATTAGTTCGAAGAGCCTATGTTCATTGAGCTCGTAGAACTCATATGGCTGTCAAGAGACCATTTTTTTTATTTAAGTATAGTAAAAAAGTAAAAATAAATTAATTACAATTGTAGATTTTGGATAAAAAATTAAATTAGAGTGAGCCCAGCAAACTCTCCATTTTTTTACTGTTAAGAAATCTACTAAATAACTAACTATTTTTACTTTTTAAATAATATTTTTTTTATTTATCTTTTTTCTTCTGAGAAATCAAGACTTGCAAGTCTTTTATATTGTCTCCATCTTCTTTGAGCATCAAACATATTCTTTTCAAATAACTCATTTGCTTCTTCCGGATTGGATTTTTTCAAAGTCATATATCTTGTTTCTCCCATCAAATATTCTTGATATAACTCCCACTTAGGTTCCTTACAATCTAGTTGTAAAGGATTTTTTCCTTGTGTCTCTAATGTAGGATTATATCTAAATATTGGCCAATATCCACATTCAGTAGCAAGTTTCATTTCTGTTTGAGATTTTGACATACCTTTTTTTATTCCATGATTAATACAAGGTGAATAAGCTATAATTATTGATGGCCCGTTATAACTTTCCGCTTCTTGTATAGCTTTTAAAAATTGTTGTTGATTTGCTCCCATAGAAACTTGTCCAACATAAATATGTCCATAGCTCATACAAATAGCAGCTAAATCTTTTTTCTTCAAAGGTTTTCCGGCAGCAGCAAATTTTGCAACGGCAGCTGTTGGTGTAGCTTTAGATGATTGACCTCCAGTATTAGAATATACTTCTGTATCCATAACAATGACATTTATATCTTCTTTAGAAGCAAGAACATGGTCAAGTCCACCATATCCTATATCATATGCCCAACCATCTCCTCCAACTATCCATTGAGATTTTTTTATCAAATATTGTTTTAATCCTATAATTTCTTTAGCATATTTATCATTTTTTCCTTCTAATAAAGCTAAAATTTTAGGACTAATCTCTCTAGTTTTAGCTGCATAAGCTCTATTTTCTATCCACTCTCTAAATAATCCTTGTAATGCGGGACTGACTACTTCCATATTAATTTCCATTATATGTTGTAATCTATCGCGAAGAGCTTCAACTCCAACATGCATACCAAAACCGTATTCAGCATTATCTTCAAATAATGATGAAGCCCATGCAGGTCCTTCTCCACAACAATTTTTTGTATATGGTGTTGACGGTGCAGAACCACTATAAACTGAAGAACATCCACTTGCATTAGCTACCATCATTCTATCTCCAAACATTTGAGAAATCACTTTCAAATAAGGTGTTTCTCCACAACCTGGACAAGCCCCATTAAATTCAAATAATGGTTGAGAAAATTGTGAGCCTTTGACAGTGTTTGTTGCTATCTTATCATTTTTATAGCTCACTTCACTATAAATATATGCTGCTTTTTTATCTTCCTGATTTCCCAATGCTGTAGCTATAGGCTTCATATTAAGAGCTTTTCCTGGAGCTGGGCAGACATTTGCACATGAACCACAACCTGTACAATCAAGTGGTGTAACTTGTATTCTGTATGTCAAGTCTTCTAAGCCTTTTCCGGTAGCTTTTTTACTTTCAAATTCAACTGGGGAACTTTTCTTTTCTTCTTCTGTTATTAAAAATGCTCTAATTGCAGCATGTGGACAAACATATGCACATTGGTTACATTGTATACATTTATCCATATCCCATTGAGGAACATCAACAGCTACTCCCCTTTTTTCAAAAGCAGCAGTTCCATTTTCAAAAGTTCCATCCTCTCTTCCTAAAAAAGTTGATACCGGTAATTCATTCCCTTTAATAGCATTAATTGGTTCTACTATATCTTTGATAAAAGATGTTAACAACTCTGTTTTACAATTTGAAGTATCATTATGTTTTTCTACTTTTTCTTTATTTCTAATTTCTAAATTTACCCAATTAGGATCAACTTCTATTTCAACTAATCCTTCCGCTCCCACGTCTATTGCTTTGTAGTTTAATTGAACTACATCGTCACCTTTTTTACCATAAGATTTATAAGCATAATCTTTCATATATTGTTGTGCTTCTTCATAAGGAATTATTTCTGCTAATTTGAAAAAAGCTGATTGCATAATAGTATTTGTTCTATGTCCTAATCCAATTTCTTGAGCAAGTTTTGTTGCATTAATAATATAAAACTTAGCTTCTGCTTTTGCTAAATCATATTTTATATTATTTGGAATATGTTCTAAAACTTCATCTTTATCCCAAACACAGTTTAAAAGAAATTTTCCACCTTTTTTTAATCCGGAAGTCATATCATACTGATTTATATAAGCCGGAACAGAACAAGCTACAAAACTTGGACTCGATACTAAATATGTTGATTTTATAGGATTCTTTCCAAATCTTAAATGCGATCTTGTAACTCCTCCAGATTTTTTAGAATCATAAGCAAAATATCCTTGTGCATATAAATCTGTTTTATCTCCTATGATCTTGATAGAGTTTTTATTAGCACCTACCGTTCCATCTGCCCCTAATCCATAAAATAAGCAAGCTTTAGTTGTCGGATCAGCAACATTTAATTTTTCTCCAACTTCAAGAGATGTAAACGTAACATCATCAACTATTCCAACTGTAAAATTTGTCTTAGGCTCATCTAATAATAAATTATCAAAAACAGCCTTTATTTGTGCTGGTGTTGTGTCTTTTGAAGAAAGTCCATATCTTCCTCCAACTATTACTGGAGCATTTTCTTTTCCATAAAATATTGATTTAACATCTAACAATAATGGTTCACCTGGAGCTCCTTGTTCCTTTGTTCTTTCTAGTACAGCAATTTTTTTAACTGTTTTAGGTAGTACATTAAAGAAATATTTTTCAGAGAAAGGTCTATACAAATGAACTGTTATTAACCCAACTTTTTCTCCATTTTCTACTAAGTAATCAACAGTTTCTTCAGCAGTTTGACATACGGATGTCATAGCAACTATAACCCTTTCTGCATCAATCGCTCCTCTATATTTGAATGGTTTATATTCTCTTCCAGTTTCTTTTGATATTTCTTCCATATAATGAGCAGCTATATCTGGCACTGCATCATAAAACTTATTTTGAACTTCTCTTGTTTGAAAATAAATATCATCATTTTGTGCTGTTCCTCTTGTAACTGGATGTTCTGGATTTAATGCCCTATCCCTAAATCTTTGTATTTCTTCATGATCTACCAATTTATTGCAAACATCAAAATCCATAAGTTCTATTTTTTGAATTTCATGTGAAGTTCTAAAGCCATCAAAAAAATGTAATACTGGAACTCTTGTTTTTATCGCTGTTAAATGAGCTACCGTTGCCATATCCATAACTTCTTGAACGGAACCACTTGCCATCATAGTGAATCCTGTTTGTCTTGTAGCATATATATCTTGATGATCTCCGAAGATTGATAATGCTTGTGCTGATAGAGAACGAGCTGAAACATGTATTACTCCTGGCAATAGTTCTCCAGCTATTTTATACATATTTGGTATTTTTAGAAGCAAACCTTGTGAAGCTGTATATGTAGTTGTTAAAGCTCCCGCTTGTAAAGAACCATGAACTGTCCCTGCTGCTCCTCCTTCTGATTGCATTTCAACCAATTTAACTGGAACTCCAAATATATTTTTCATTCCTTTCGATGCCCATTCATCAACATATTCTGCCATTGGTGAAGAAGGTGTTATTGGGTAGATACCTGCAACTTCTGTAAAAGCATATGAAGCATAAGCTGCTGCTTGGTTTCCATCCATCGTTTTCATAACTCTTTTCATTTTGTATCCTCCTCAATAAATATAGTTTATTTTTATTTTAAAAATACTTTTTTAGTTTAATATATCGTTTTTACAAACATATTATATATCATTTATTAAAAAAAATAAAGAATTTTTTCCCGATTTTCTAATTTTTTTTATTGTATAGGAAAGTATAAAAATAAATAGAAAAAATTAGTCTCTGACGTCCGTATTAGTTCGAAAAGCCTGTGTTTATTGAGCTCGTAGAACTCATACGACTGTCAAGAGACTTTTTTAATACAAACTATATTTTTTCATCTTTCTTATTTTTTCTGTCAACTATTTTTAAAGTTATCTCACTTATTTTAGGAACAAATATATATATTATAGTAAAAAATCCTAACAATACCTGATACCACAATAAAGGAATTATTTCTATTGGAGATACACTATCATTTGCAAATCCTAATAATATAAGCATTTGAGCTCCATAAGGTATTAATCCTTGCCAAATACAAGAAAATATATCTAAAAATGCTGCACTTTCTCTTGCATCGACTTCATATTTTTCTGATATTTTTTTAGTTATATTTCCTGTTATAAGTATTGCAACAGTATTATTTGCAACTGCAATATCTGCAAGTGAAACTAAAAGTCCTATCCCAATTTTTGCACTTCGTTTACCAGAGATAAATTTTTGAACAGTTTGAATAACCCATTCAATTCCACCTTCTTTTGTTACCAATTGTGCCATACCACCTGTTAAAAGAGAAAGCACAAATATTTCTGTCATGTTAGTAAAACCATTATATATCTCTTGACCAAAACTAAGTAAAGTAAAATCTCCATAAAAAAGTCCTATAAATCCTGACAAAATAACCCCTGATGCAAGAACAACAAAAACATTTACTCCAATTAAAGCCATTACCAATACAAAAATATATGGAAATACCTTTATCAATTTATAATCCTGACTTGCAACTTCTGGTATAACTTCTGGTCTAGCAAACAAGAATAGCAAAATTATTGTTAGCACTGCTGCTGGTAATGCTATATACATATTTATCCTAAACTTATCTTTCATTTCAACATTTTGTGTTTTAGTCGCTGCTATAGTTGTATCAGATATAACTGATAAATTATCTCCAAACATTGCTCCACCCATGACAGCAGCCAATATAAGCGGCATAGGAACACCACTTTTTTCTCCAAGACCAACTGCTATAGGTCCTAATGCAACTATAGCTCCAACTGAAGTTCCTGTCGCTGTCGAAATAAATGCACCTATTATAAATAATCCAACTGCTATATATTGAGGTGGAATATAAGTTATTCCAAAATTAACTGTTGCCTCAACCCCTCCCATCGCTTTAGATACAACTGCAAAAGCTCCGGCTAATAAATATATAATACACATTGTCATTATATCTGGATGCCCACAACCTTCTAAAAATGTTGTGAATTTATCTTGTATTTTCCCTTTAAAAATTAAGAAAGCTACAATTATTCCAACAAAAGCAGCTACTGGTCCAGGTAATTGATAAAAAGCTAATTTTGTTCCTTTTAAATGTAATAATATTCCTGTTCCAAGATATATCAAAATAAACACAATAAATGGTACTAATCCTATAAAACTTTTCTTATTTTCATCGTTTTCCATAGCGTTTCCTCCACAATTTTATAGTACAGTTTACTTCTCTACTCATTCCTTCTATTTAATTTTTTCAAGACCTTGTTCTAAGTCAGCTATTATATCTTCAACATTTTCAAGACCAACAGATAATCTTACTAAACCATCTGTAATTCCTGCTTTTAATCTTTCTTCTTTTGTGTAAGGAGAATGTGTCATTGAAGCAGGGTGTTGTATTAAAGTTTCTGTATCCCCTAAAGAAACAGCCAAAGAACACAATTTTAAATTATTTAATAAAGTTATTCCTGCTTCATATCCTCCTTTTAATTCAAATGAAATCATTCCACCAAAAGCTTTCATTTGTTTTTTAGCTATCTCATATCCAACATGTCCAGCTAATCCTGGATAATATACTTTATCTATTTTAGAATGTTTATCTAAAAATTCAGCTACTATTTGAGCATTTTTACAATGTCTTTCCATTCGTACTTCAAAAGTTTTCATTCCTCTAATTGCATAATAAGCATCTTGAGGTCCTAAAACAGAACCTGTCATATCTTTCAATCCAACAAAACGAATTTGAGTTGCAAGTTCTTTATTAGTTATAACTAAACCCGCTATTACATCTCCGTGTCCATTCAAATATTTCGTTACCGAATGAACTACAATATCGGCACCTAAAGTTAAAGGTTTTTGTATATAAGGTGTAGCAAAAGTATTATCTACAACAACTAAGGTATTTGGATTCTTATGTGCTATTTTACTAACTTCTTCTAAGTCAACTATTTTTAAATTAGGATTAGCAGGCGTTTCAAGGTAAACAACTCTTGTATTTTCTCTCATAGCTGCTTTTACTTCTTCTAAATTTGAAGTATCAACAAAAGTTACATCTATCCCAAATTTAGTTAAACCATGACTCATCAAAGCAAAAGTACAACCATAAAGTGTTTTATCAGTCACAATATGATCTCCAGCTTTTAAAACAGTCCATAATGTTGAAGCAATAGCTCCCATACCAGAACTAGTCGCTATAGCTGCTTCTCCTTCTTCGAGAGCTGCTATTTTTTCCTCTAAAACTGTTGTTGTCGGATTCCCTAATCTCGTATAAATATATCCTCCTTCTTCTAAAGCAAATCTTCTTCCACCTTGTTCTGCTGAATCAAAAATAAAAGTTGAAGTTTGATATACAGGTACTGCTAAAGTCCCATATAAATTCTTAACTGTTCCTGAATGTATAGCCACTGTCCCTAACCCTTTTTTTCTCATTTCCATAATCTAGTCCTCCTTATATAATAAAATTTGATATTTTAATTTTTTATATTATAATAATAGTATTAATAGTTTTAAATTTCAATATTTTATACTAAAAACTGTCATAGTACACTTTTATAAGGAGGATATTTCTATGAAAGATTCAATTATTAGAGAATCTGATATCTCTATTTCAACTCAACTTTATGATATTTTAAGGAAAACTATTATTGAAAAGAAATGGAAAGAAAATCAAAAATACTATTCTGTAAGACAATTATCTATAAGATATAACGTTAATCCAAATACTGTTTTAAAAGTAATACATATTTTAGAAGACGAAGGATATTTATATAGTGTGAAAGGTAAAGGTTGTTTTATAAAAAAAGGTTATAACAACGATATTAGTGTGAGAATGACACCCATTTTAAACACTTTTAAATTCGGGCAGTTTTCTAAAGAAACTGAAATTAATCTTTCAAATGGAGCACCCCCTAAGGAATTTTTTCCTATCAAAGATTATAATAAATTATTAAATGAAATTTTAAACGATAAAGAAAATATAAATTCTTTGATGGGTTATCAAAATATACAGGGCTTAGAAAGTTTAAGAGAAGTTTTAAGTGATTTCACAAAAAAATATGGAATTATTTCTGATAAAAATAATATGATTCTATGTTCTGGTACTCAAATGGCACTTCAACTTATTAGTACCTCTTTTGGAATAAATCCTAAAAAAACTATAGCATTATCTAATCCAACCTATCAAAATGCAATCTTTATATTAAAAAACTTTTGTGATATTGAGTATATAGACTTACAATATGATGGCTGGAATATGAAAGAGTTTGAAAATTTATTAAAAAATAAAAAAATAGATTTTGTTTATATTATGACAAATTTTCAAAATCCAACTGGAATTAGTTGGAGTTTTGTTAAAAAAAGACATTTATTGGCTCTTGCTGAAAAGTTTGATTTTTATATTATTGAAGATGAATGTTTTTCTGATTTTTTTTATTACTCTCAAAAAACTCCTCATTCTTTAAAAGCATTAGATAAAAATGATAGAGTTTTCTTTATTAAAACTTTTTCAAAAATTGTTATGCCAGGAATTTCTTTAGCTTTATTTATTCCACCTAAAAAATATATAGAAAACCTAAGCTTAAACAAATATTTTATTGAAACTACAACATCTGGAATAAATCAAAAATTTTTAGAATTTTTTATTAAAAGAGGGCTTTTAGACAAACACCTATCTAACCTTAGAAATGTTTTAAAAGAAAAAATGGATTTCACTTTAAACTTACTTCAAAATATTAAGCATATTGAAGTTATATTTGAGCCTAAAGGTGGCTTTTTTATTTGGCTCAAACTTGCACACTACATAGATAGTGAGAAATTTTATTATAAGTGTAAACTTCGTGGGCTTAGTATTCTTCCAAGCTTTGTTTTTAGCTCTACTACTAAAGAGTTGAAATCAAGAATAAGAATTAGTATAGTTTCGGCTTCTATGCAAGAAATTAAAAAAGGTGTTGAAATAATAGAAGATATTCTGAATCATTGTGAAAATTTAGATATGTAAATAAAGTCTCTGACGTCCGTATTAGTTCGAAGAGCCTGTATTCATTGAGCTCGTAGAACTCATACGGCTGTCAAGAGACTAATAAGCATTTAAATTTATACTTTCCTATAGAATAAATAAAATCCCCTGACAGTCCTATAAGTTTTTACAAGTCAAATAGATGTCAGGGATTAATTTTATTTATAAATTTATTTTATCTTTACTGCTGTTTCTAAAGCTAGTTCTATCATTTCTGAAAAACTTTTTTCTCTCTCTTCTGAAGTAGTAATTTCAGGACTAACTAAAGAATCAGATACAGTTAAAATTGATAAAGCTTTAGTCTTATATTTTGAAGCCAGTGTATAAAGTCCTGCCGTTTCCATTTCAACAGCTAACACTCCAAAATCTGCCCATTTTTTGTAATAATTTGGATCATCGTTATAAAATTCATCACTCGTTAATACATTTCCTGCTTTTATATTAATTTTTAACTCTTTTGAAGTTTCTAGTAATTTTTCGAACAGTTCAAAATTTGCTGTCGGTGAAAAATTTCCATTTGGAAATCTTCTATTATTTATATTTGAGTCTGTAGAAGCTGACATTGCAACAACAACATCTCTTATTTTAATTTCTTTTTGATATGAACCTGCTGAACCGACTCTAATTAAATTTTTTACACCATAGTCTTTCATTAACTCTGTAGCATAAATACTCATTGAAGGAATCCCCATTCCTGTACCTTGAACAGATATCCTTTTCCCTTTATATACTCCTGTAAATCCAAACATTCCTCTTATATCTGAATAACAAACTACATCTTCTAAATATTTTTCAGCTATCCATTTAGCTCTCTTTGGATCTCCAGGTAATAAAACAGTATCAACAATTTCTCCCATCTTAGCTGCAATATGAATACTCATAAACACTCTTCTCCTTATTTTTAGTTATCTCTAGTATATCCAAAAGAAGATAAAATTATTTCTTCTCGTTCTCTCATTATTTTCTTATCTTCTTCTTCTATATGATCATAGCCTAAAATATGTAATATTCCATGTGTTAAAACATAATAAAATTCTCTTTTAAATGAATGATTATATTCTTTAGCTTGTTCTTCTACCCTTTCAAGAGAAATAATAATATCTCCCAAAGTATCATAGGGTCCTATATTAAAATCTTCTGTTTCATGATAAGCAAAGGAAATTACATCAGTTGGGGCATCTTTTGATCTAAAATCTCTATTAATAACTTGTATTTTTTCATTATCTGTCAATAATAAAGATAAATAAAGTGGTCTATCTGACTCAATCTCTTCAATTTCTAATACTTTCTTTATATAGTTTTCTAAATAATCATTCGCATTTAATTCATCTATAAATTCATCAAATTTTTCATCTGATATATCACAACTAAAATCAACTACTAAATCCATTTTCTCCTCCATTTTTATTTTTGACCAGGGTATTTAATTCTTTCATGATATATAGCACTAAACGTCTTTAAGAAAGAATTTATTATAGTTTCAACTTCCTTAAATGTTATATTTGCATCTGAAAGCTGATTGTCACTAATTTTCGCATTAACAATTCTTCTAACCATTTCCTCAATCTTAACAGGATCTTTTACATCTAAAGATCTAACAGCAGCTTCTATCGAATCAGCCAAAAGAATTACAGCTGATTCCTTTGATTGAGGCTTTGGTCCAGAATATCTAAATTCTTCTTCAGGTATTTCAGGATTATCTTTCTTCACTTTATTATAAAAATAAGCAAGTAAAGTTGTTCCTTGGTGTTCAAACATAATATCTCTAATTTCTTTTGGAATTTTATATCTCTTAGCCATTTCAGCTCCCTCTCTAGTATGAGCTAAGATTATCATTTTACTCATAAAAGGAGAAATACTGTCATGTAAATTTGTCCCATTAGATTGATTTTCCACATAATATTGAGGTCTTTTTGTTTTTCCAATATCATGATAATAACAAGCAACTCTTGTAAATATAGCATCTCCTCCAATTTCAATAACTGCATTTTCAGATAAAGTTGCAACCATCATTGAATGTTGGAAAGTTCCCGGAGCTTCTATCGAAAGCTTTCTAAGTAACGGATGAGATAAATCTGCTAACTCTATAAGTCTAAAGACAGTTAATATATTAAATGTCTTTTCAAAATATGGTAAAAGAGCTATTGTTATCATTCCAGAAAACATTCCAGAAACAAACATTTTAATTGTATTTAAAGCCACTTCAAAACTTTCTTCAACTGAAAAGAAACTCAAAATTAAGTATAAAAGTATTTTTAAAATAGCTAATTGTATTCCAGTAGCAATTATTGAAGATCTAGTTCCCATATTTTTACTTAAAAAGCCTGTTGCAAGTATTGTAATTACTTCGACTGTAAAATACTTTAAATCATAATCTGTCATCGGTAATATATAAGCTAACATTATCATAGTTAAAAATATACTAAATCTAGGCCTAGTTATAAATAATAACAATAATAATATTGTATCAAAAGGCAATAAGTATATCATTGAGCTTGGAACTATTCTAAATAATAGTAAAGTGACTACTGTTAAAAGAAAACAGGCCCTATATTTATTTTTTTGTAGTATTTCTCTGCTATAAAATCTTAATGTAACTACATTAAATATACTTGAAATTACCAATAAAAATACTATATTTAGAAGAATTATAAATATACTCATTTTATAGTTATATATTCCTAATTTATCTAAAATATTTATTTTTCTTTCTGTTAAAACCTCTCCTGTTTTTGCTATTAATGTTCCAGCTTTTATTTCTATATACTGATCTTTTATTTGTGAAACTTTTTCACTTATTATATTTTTAGTTTTTTCTTCATCATAAATATAGTTTGGTACTAAAAAATTCTCTACAATCTCTTTTTCTAAACTATTTAACTCGTTTATTTCGGAATTTACAGGTTCATTTATTTTTATTGAGTTATTCTCTCTATATACTCCTTGTGAGTAAGCTTTTTTCAGTATTTTCCCAATTTTTTCAAATGTTTTATTGATTGTTTTTTCATCTTTTTCTAAAATTCTTTTTATTAATTTACTCGAAAGTGCTTTCCCTGTCTTTTTTTCAAAACTACCGTAATCAAAATTTTCTAACTTTCCCTTTTTTATAGCTATTATTTCTTTATCAAAATTTTCAAATTCTGTTAAATATATATCAGCTGCATCACTTGAATAAATATATTCTTTATCAAAATTATTTATCATATCCTGTATTATCTTATCTTTTGCAGCTTTATCTCTAAAAACAATAGTTTTAGATGAATATATATCCGATTTTACAACATCTCCAACCATATAGTTATTATTTCTAAATAATATTGGTATTTTTGAAGATATTGTTATCAAGAAAAATGCTAAAAGTAAGTAAAATACTTTTTCTTTGAGCAAATAACTATCGGAAAATTTTTCTTCTTCATTTTCTTCAGTTTTTTTTATATCCAAAGAAAATTTAAAGCCAAATAAAGTAAATTTTTTCATACTTTTCTCCTTACAACAAATCTAATATCTCTTTTTTCTCAAGTAATTTAATTTTTTTCATTGGAAGTGCTTTTATAAAGGATGAACCATATCTTTTTTTATAAATTCTACTATCCAATATAAATATATTTCCACTATCTGTTTTTTTTCTAATAAGACGTCCTACACCTTGTTTAAATTTTATAATAGCCTCTGGTAATTGAAAATCACTAAATGAATTTCCTCCATTTTCCTCTATTCTTCTACTAACAGCTGCAACTACGGGGTCTGTTGGAACTAAAAACGGAAGTTTAACTATAATTACATTACTTAAATTTTCCCCTTGAACATCTACTCCTTCCCAAAAAGAAGTAGTTCCAAATAAAACTGGGTTTTTCGCCTCTTTAAATTCCTTTATTATATGACTTCTTTGTTTTTCACCATGTAGAAATACTTCAAAACCTAATCTTTTTAAATTATTTTGTATTGAATAGTAAATAGCATTCAACATACTGTATGAAGTAAATAAAATGAATGCTTTCCCCTTTGTTTTTTTCAATATATCTAAAATAAACTTACTTCCATCATTAATAAATGCATTTATATTTTCTGAATCCAATATATCTGTTGGTATATAAACTGACATTTGTTCTTCATAATTAAAGGGAGAGTCTATAATTTTTTCTCTACATTTTTCTCCATTAAGCCCCAGAGAATTTTTAAAATATTTAAAACTTCCATCTGTTGCTAAAGTTGCTGAAGCAAAAACTAATCTATTTAAATTTTCATATAAAACAGAATTTAATTTTTTCGATATATTAAGAGGTGTTGCTGTTAAAACAACATTTGTTCTCTTAGCATTTATATCTAACCAATAAATGTAGTCCTTATCTTCAAAATTATTTATAAAATTAAAGTTCACAATATATTTTTCAAATATTTTTAAGTGATTATCAAAATTTGTAACTTCTGGATTTTTTTTATCATCAGAAATTATTTGAGAAAGTCTTTTCATTTTTTTATCCAACGAATAAATCTCTCTCAAAAACTCTTCTCTTTTCTCTCTTGTTTTTTCCAAAAATTTAGATTTATTAACTTCAAAATCATTTAAAGTTTTTCTTATTGGAGTATCGAAAGCATTATTTTCATAAGTTTTTTCAATTTCTGAAAAATAATCATCTGACAACTTGTGTAAATTTGAAATTTCTTCTTTTAAATCATTTAAAATTTTAATATACTCTTCACTATTTTCTTCAAGAAGAGACTCATCAAAAGTAGTTTCCAATTTTCTTAAAGCAGTCTGTTCTCTTTTTTTTGCATTCCTTTTATTATAAATTCTATTTAAAAGTCTTGAAAAAGATATCTTTGAAACTTCAACAGAGAAATAACTCCTTGCAACAGACTCTATATTATGAGCTTCGTCAAAAACTACCATATCATATTTAGGTAAAATTAGATATTCACTATCAAATTCTGTTTCTTCTCTAATATTTAAATCAGCAAAAAATATATGATGGTTTGAAATTAATACTTGAGCCTCCATTTTCTGTTCTCTTGTTTTTACAAAAAAACAACTTTTCCTATAAGGACATTTTTTCCCCACACATAACTCCGAAGTACTTTGTATTCTTTCCCATACTTCATAAGACACTTCGAATGGTAAATCTGCCTTATCTCCTGTTTTTGTTTTAGTTCCCCAATCTAATATATATTCTAACTGTTTTTTTTCTTCATCTGTTAAATTATCTATATCTATATTTTTTTTACTATTAATAGCCAATTCATTAAAAAGTCTTTTACAAAGATAATTACTCCTACCTTTTATTAGATAGTATTTAAAATCTTCTCCTATTACACTTTTTGCTAAAGGAATATCTTTATGTAGAAGTTGCTCTTGTAAATTAATAGTGTTTGTTGCTATTACAACTTTCCTATCATTTTCAATAGCCCATTTTATAGCAGGTATTAAATATGCCAAGGTTTTCCCTGTCCCTGTTCCTGCTTCTACAATGACTTTCTTATCATCATTTATACCTTCCTCTATAAATTTAGCCATTTCCTCTTGTTCTTTTCTGTATTCAAAATTTTTAATTTCTTCAACTAATTTCCCTTTTTTCGAAAAATAATTATCTATGTTTATTCTATTTAAATATTCTCTTTCTATATCTTGAACAAAATAAAAATCATCTAAATCTGAACTTAACAAACAATATCCTATATTTTTATTTATCAAATTTTCACATAGCTCTAGCTCTGCATCACTAGGATAAAGTTGTTGAGGTTTTGTAGTTCTTATTATTATCTCATTTTTTTTAATATTTTCTAAAATATTCTCAAAATTTTTTCTTTTATAAATTGATAAAAAAAATGGGTTATGGATAAGTTCTTCCTCATCTAAAGTTGCCTTTAAAAGAATAGATTTATCTTCATTTTCTTCTAAATATTTTTTTATTTCCAGCAAACTCTCCTCAGAAAATCTTTTTCTTATATCCATAACCATTCCCATCTTTCTAATTTCTGTAAAATTCTATTAATCCTTTGAGAAAAACTCTTATATATTTATCTCCACATTCCTTATAATTAGAATGTCCTTCTGATCTAAACAAAGCACTTAGTTCCCCATCAGATATTTCTACTCCACCTAAATGAAAAACCTTTTGCATATCATAACTCTTGAAAGATAATGCTATTCTTAATTTTCTAAGAATTATATTATTCAAATTATTTTTTGTTATTTTTACTTCTTGAACAGGTTTTCCATCTGTTTTTTCTCCTCTTTTAAATATTATTAATCCATCTAAAAAAGCCATTAAATTTGCATTGTTCAATTTTTTAAAACCTTCATCTATATTTTCTTTTTTTAAATAATCAAGCACTTCTTCAACAGATAAATTAACTTTACCTAACTTAAATATTTGAACCATAGTTTTATCTTTTAAATTTAAAGCATATCTCAATCTTCTCAAAAAGTCATTATTTGTCATTTTTCCTCTTTTCTTAAATTAATATAATTTTATTAATTCTTTTATTTTAGATATAACTTCAGTTTCTGATATTTCAAAAACTTCATTTGTCTTTCTTACCTTTACTTCAACAATTCCTTCATCAGCTCTTTTTCCAACTACAACTTTGAAAGGAAATCCAATTAAATCAGCATCTTTAAATTTAAAACCTGGTTTTTCATCTCTATCATCTATCATAGTATCTATATTTTCATTTTGTAAATCAGTATAAATTTTTTCAGCTAATTTTATTTGAGCTTCATTTTTTACATTCACCGGAATCACATCAACAATATATGGTGCTATTGATACAGGCCATATAATCCCATTTTCATCATAGTTTTGCTCTATTGCTGCTGCCATAGTTCTAGTAACTCCTATTCCATAGCACCCCATCAACATAACTTGAGTTTGTCCTTTTTCATCAAGATATGTTGCATTCATAGCCTTAGAATATTTATCACCAAGTTTAAATATTTGTCCACATTCAATCCCTCTAGCTGAATGAAGTTTTCCACCTGTAATACAATTTTCCCCAGCTTTTGCTGTTCTTATATCATCAATTATATCTGCTTTATAATCTCTTCCATAATTTACATTAGAATAGTGATAGTCTTTTTGATGAGAACCAACTATCTGATTTGAAACTTCAGGAACTGATAAGTCTGCAACTATTTTTACTTCAGTAGGTAGTTTGTATGGCCCAATATATCCTTTTTTCAATCCTAATTTTTCTATTTCTTCATCAGTTGCCATTTCTACTTCTACTGCTTTTAAAATATTTTTTAATTTTACTTCGTTTACTTCAAAGTCTCCTCTTATAAGAACCATATAAATTTCATCTGTTCCCATATCTTTATACATTAGAGCTTTTACAGTCTTATTCATAGGTACATTTAAATATTTTGCAAGTGCTTCTATTGTTGGACAATCTGGTGTATGAACAAGTTCAACTTCTTTTGGTTCTTCTTTTGGAGGATTTATAAGTTCACTTACAGCTTTTTCAACATTTGCTGCATAGTCTGAACCATCTGAATAAATAATTTCATCTTCTCCTGATTCAGCTAACACTTGAAACTCTTGTGAACCGCTTCCACCTATATTTCCTGTATCTGCATCAACAGGTCTAAATGTTAGCCCACATCTTGTAAAAATTCTTGAATAAGCATCTCTCATATTCAAAAATTCTTCGTCCAATGATTCTTGAGAAGTATGGAAAGAATAAGCATCTTTCATTGTAAACTCTCTACCTCTCATAAGTCCAAATCTAGGTCTTCTTTCATCTCTAAATTTTGTTTGAATATGATATAAATTAATAGGAAGTGATTTATAAGAAGAAATATCACTTCTTATTATTGCTGTTATCATTTCTTCTTGTGTTGGAGATAAAACAAAATCTCTTTCGTGTCTATCTTTTAATCTTAACATTTCAGGACCCATTATATTCCATCTTCCACTTTCTTGCCAAAGTTCAGCCGGTTGAACAACTGGCATTAAAAGTTCTTGAGCTCCTGCTCTATCCATTTCTTCACGAACAATATTTTCTATTTTTCTAATTGTTCTATATCCTAATGGTAAATATGCATAAATACCACTTGCTAATTTTTTTATCATTCCAGCTCTTAACATCAACTTATGACTAACTATTTCAGCTTCCTTAGGTGTTTCTTTCAAAGTCTTTATATACGCTTTACTGAATCTCATTTTTTCCTCCACTTTTTTCAATAAAATCCTTTATTATTCCTTAGAATTTTATCACAATTTACATTTTTTTTCTAGTTTATCAATTCAAATATTTTTTACTTTACTTTATTTCAAAAATGTCATCTCCTAAAATTATTTCATTGTCATCTGTTAAGATAGCTGGAATACATACATATCCTAATCTCTTCATTTCCTCAAATTCTTTTCTATTATCTCTTAAATAAAGAAATTCTTTTAAATTTCTTATACTTGCTGTAATATCTATAAATTCATATTTGTAATTTATTTTTTCAAAATACTCCTTCGCTTCAACACAATCTGGACAAAGCATAGTTCCATACATTTTTAACATACATACCTTCCTTTTTTTCTGAATCTCTCACGACTAAATAAAGCGTTCTGGCATAATTCATAAAATTATACTCTATACTCATATAACAGAGTAAAAAGCAACCTCATTAGCGAAATCCATTCTAGCTTTTCCTATAGCTCTTAGATGCTCTAAATTTGCTAGTGCTTCTCCTGTTGCAAACCATTTTTGATTATTAGGAAACTCATCAAAATTATTTGCTCTATAATCCCAATGCATTTTTCTAGCAATATCAACAGCCGTAAACTTCTCTCCATCTTTTAACAAATTATAGACTTCTTCGTTCCTATCTGCATAATGTTTTTTTAACTCATCTATTCTAGTTTTTGGATTATCTATTATTCCTCTATGAGCTGAGTAGATAACATCTACCTCCATATTATAAACTTTATCTAAATTTTTAAGATAAGTCCCCAAAATATCTTCATATTTAAATTCCCAAAAACTTATATTAGGAGTTATTTTATTCAAAATATGATCTCCAGAAAATAAAATTTTATGTTGTTTATCATAAATACCAACTTGTCCAGGAGTATGACCACTCAAATCAATAACCTCAAACTTATAATCTCCAAAATCTATAATATCTCCATCTTTAACAATTGTAGTATCTAATTTCCCTTTTACACAATATACAAGCCCCGGATGAGTTTCAAAAAATTTAAAATCAGGCTCTATTCCCATAACTTTTAAAGTGGGAACAAATCTATCAGCATATAGCTCGTGTTTCATTTGGTTAATATAATCTGTATCTATTTGACTACAATAAACTTTTCCTTGATATTTATTTTTAAATTTTAGAGCAAGTCCTGAATGATCAGCATGTAAATGAGTTAAAAACATATCTGTTTTCCCAATTTTTGCTCCTAATTCTTCTAAAGCTTCAAAGAATATTTTTTCACTTTCTTCATGGTCAAAACCACTATCGATGACTAAAATATTATCTCCATTTTTTATAAAATAGCAATTTAATGCTCTTAAAGGATTTTTTGGTAACGGTACTTCAACTAAAAATATATTTTTTTGAATTTCATTTAGCATATTTACACCTCTTTCAATAAAAATCTTTTATTCATATTATACAATAAAATAGCTTTTTTAGATATTATAAAAATATTAATATTTTATTTTAGAGTATTTTATTTAAAAATAGGGGCTAGAATGTGGATATTTTATGGATAAAATTCAGAGAGATATGGATGAAATTTCGATAGAGCCTAACACTTGGGATTTACATTCGTCTAATGTAACAGTCTTTTTATTTGGTGGGCAATAGTAAGTGGAATAATAATAGGAGTCTCTTTTGTTTTTTATTCATATAACTTACAAAAAGTTAAAAACGGTAATCTTTTAGGAATAGTTGCTCTTATAAATATTATTTCAGCAGTATTTTACGGATTTCTTTTATTATTTAGATACAGCTCTCCTCGTTACAGAGATTGTTTTTTCATTCAACTTTTCAAAAAATAAAAAAAATCTCCGACGTCCGTATTAGTTCGAAGATCCTGTATTTATTAAGCTCGTAGAACTCATACGGCTGTCAAGAGACTTTATTTTACTATTTAACTTTATACTTTCCTATAAAGCAAAAAAGCCTTCAACTTTTTGCATGTTCGGGCTTTTTTGTAGAAATTAAAGTATAAAGTATACATTGATATTAATTAGTATTATTATGTTTTTAATTATCATTATAATGCCCTTTGCACTGTAAGATAATTATAAAATCATTTTCTAACTTATAAACTAATCTATCTTTGTCGTTGATTCTTCTACTATATAGTCCACTAAGATTATTAGTTAGTTTTTCAGGCTTACCTATTCCATTCAATACACCATTTCTTTCAATATCTTTTATTAGTTCATTTATTTTCTTTAATGTCTTTTTATCTTGACTTTGAAAATATAAATATTCTTCCCAAGCTTGAATAGAAAAACTAATTTTCATTACTCCATAGACTCCAATTCTTCTATAGTTTTCATAATAACTTTACCATCTTTTACTTCATCTATTGAGTTTTGTAAGGCTTTTATATTTTCACTTGAATAGAAAGGGTCTATTGATACATTAAAAGGGATTCTCTTTTCTCTTGTTAATTTCTTGGCAAATATAGTAAATGCAGTTGTTATATTAATACCTAAGTCATTACAAACAATTTCCATTTCTTTTTTCAAATCTTCATCCATTCTAATATTTATTAATTTCATCGACATTTTAAAACCTCCTTTATTATCTTTATATTGTATATATTATATCTTTATATTTGAAAAAGTCAAGTTTAAAAAATAAAGTCTCTGACGTCCGTATTAGTTCGAAGAGCCTGTGTTCATTGAGCTCGTAGAACTCATACGGCTGTCAAGAGACTAATTTTCTTTATTTATTATTATACTTTCCTATAGAATAAAAAAGCTGTTGTATTTCTACAACAGCTAAAATTCTCTAATAATATTATTATTTAACTATAACTATATTAGAAGCTTGAGGTCCTTTTTGTCCTTCAGTTATATCAAACTCAACTTCTTGACCTTCAAACAATTCTTTGAATCCTTCTTTTTGAATTTGTGAAAAGTGTGCAAAAACATCTTTTCCATCTTCACCAGTAATAAATCCAAACCCTTTTTCTTTGTTAAACCATTTAACAGTACCTTTCATTTTGTAAACCTCCATAAAAATAAATATGATTAAAAATAAATAACTAACATAAATGAATATATCTATAAAAGCATATAGAAATTTAATATTAGAAAAAGGAACTAAAAAGAATCACTTATCACAATATTAAAAGAATAATTCAATCTAAAAAGTTATATATCTTACCTTGACATATTATACTATAAAATTTCATAGATGTATACTATTTTTTTAATTTTTTTTTAAATTTTAAACAATTTATTTAAAAAATAAAAATCTTAAGTGAAAATTTAATGACTAAATATAACATTTTATGTTTTTTAGACTTTTTTATAGATTAAAAATAATTTTTAAAATAATAATTGAACTAAAAATAATCATTTTTGCCTTATTTTTATTAAAAATCATAAGAAAATAAAAAACTGTATTGTTTTTTTTACAAAAAAGTGTAATATATAAATAGTTAAGAAATTATATTAATTAAGTATATAAAAAAAAGTCTCTGACGTCCGTATTAGTTCGAAGAGCCTGTGTTTATTGAGCTCGTAGAACTCATACGGCTGTCAAGAGACTAATTTTTATATTAAATTTATACTTTCTTAGAGAATAAAAAAAAGGAGAGATTGTAATGAAAATAGTTGTAGTAGGAGCAAACCATGCTGGAACAGCTTGTATCAACACAATGCTTGATAATTATCAAGGAAATGAAGTAGTTGTATTCGACCAAAATTCTAATATTAGTTTTTTAGGTTGTGGAATGGCATTATGGATAGGACATCAAATTGCAGGTTCTGAAGGTCTTTTTTATTCATCAAAAGAAAAATTAGAAGCTAAAGGTGCTAAAATTCATATGGAAACTGGAGTTACTAATATTGACTTTGATAATAAAATTGTATATGCTACTGGAAAAAATGGAGAAAAATACGAAGAAAAATATGACAAACTAATCTTATCAACTGGTTCTTTACCTATGAATTTACCAATTGTTGGAAAAGAATTAGAAAATGTACAATATGTAAAACTTTTCCAAAATGCACAAGAAGTTATAGATAAGTTAGATTCTAACAAAAATATTCAAAAAGTAGCTGTTGTTGGAGCTGGATACATCGGAGTTGAGCTTGCAGAAGCATTTAAAAGATGGGGAAAAGAAGTTTATTTAATAGATGCTGCTAAAGGTTGTCTATCTGTTTATTACGATAAAATATTTAGAGATCAAATGGATGCACAATTAAAAAATCATGGAATTAACCTTGAATATGATCAATTAGTAAAAGAAATTCAAGGAAATGGTAAAGTTGAAAAAATTATAACTAATAAGGGAGAATTACCAGTAGATATGGTTATTTTATGTGCTGGATTCAGACCTAATACAGATTTAGGAAAAGATAAAATAACTTTATTTAAAAATGGAGCCTATGTGGTAGATAAAACTCAAAAAACTAATTTAGATGATGTTTATGCTATTGGAGATTGTGCTACTGTTTTTGATAATTCAATCAATGATGTAAACTATATTGCTCTTGCAACTAATGCAGTTAGATCTGGAATTATTGCTGCTCATAATGTATGTGGAACTAAAATAGAAAGTGTTGGTGTTCAAGGTTCTAATGGTATTTCTATATTTGGATTAAATATGGTTTCTACTGGTCTTACTTTAGAAAAAGCTGAAAAATTAGGAATAGAAGCATTAGAAACTACTTTCCATGACTTACAAAAACCAGAATTTATGGAACACAATAACGAAGAGGTTTATATAAGAATCGTATATAGAAAAGATAACAGAAAAATAATAGGAGCTCAAATGTCTTCTAAATATGATATTTCTATGGCTATGCATGTATTCTCTTTAGCTATACAAGAAGGTGTAACTATTGACAAATTTAAACTATTAGATATATTATTCTTACCTCATTTTAATAAACCATACAACTATATAACTATGGCTGCTCTTGGAGCTAAATAGAAAGCACAAAAATAAATATAAAAATTAGTCCCTGATTTCCATTATCTATGTTATAATTTCATAGAATATGTATTAAGGGACTTTATTATTTATTTAACTTGTTTTTTTGAGCTTATAAACCTATACAGCTCTCAGTGTTTTTATTAAATTTGAAAGGAGAACTATGGAAAATAACTTACAAAAAAAATTTTACACAAAAAAAACTTCCCCAATTATGAAAAAAATTATATTCTTATTTATTTTTTCACTTTTATTACAAATACCTTTATCGTTTATTGGAAGTTTAATTTTTGATAGAGGTGATTTATATAATAAAACTGTAATTAGCATTGGTAATGAATGGGGAAAAAATCAAAAAATTATAGCTCCTGTAATTACTATTTCATATACAGATACAGGTATAGATAATGAAAAAGATATCATTAATTCAAAAACTCTTGCAGTGGTTCCAGTTGAAAAGAAATTTGTAATACTTCCTGATGAGCTTAATGCAATTATTAAAATAAAAGATGAAATAAGACAAAGAGGAATATATAATGCCACTGTCTATAATGCAAATATGAAATTAAAAGGTTTTTTTTCGCCTAAAGATTTTCCAAAAAACAAAAAAATTAAATCTTATTTATCTATTGGATTATCAGACACTAAAGCTCTTATAAAAATCAATAAATTAAAAATAGGAAATTTAGAAAAAGATTTAGATGCTATGTCTGGAACTATGGCTGTTCCTTTAATCACTAATGGAATATCTGCCGAACTTAAATTAGATTTTAATAAAATTTTAGAAGAAGAAAAAATTCCTTTTGAAATTGATATAGACTTTAGAGGAAGTAAGGATATTTCAATATTACCTCTTGGAAAGAAAAACAATATCGAAATTAGTTCAAATTGGAAATCTCCAAGTTTTTCAGGCATCTTACCAAGTGAAAAAAATATCAATAATAACGGTTTTTCAGCTAAATGGGAGGTTTCAAATTTAGTTAGAAATTATCCTCAAATTATAGATATAAACGAAGATAAATACGATGATTTCTATTACGATGATTCCTATTACGATGATTCCTATTACGATGATTCCTATTACGATGATTCCTATGATGAAAATAACTCTAATAATGAAAATACTGTTATAAAAACTGGATTATTTGATTCTATAACAGATTATACTCAAATCACTAGAGCAAGTAAATACGGAATCTTGTTTATTATGATGAGTTTGGTCATAGTTTATATATTTGAAGTAATTAGCAGAAGATTTACTCACTATGTACAATACCTAATTGTAGGACTATCTCTTATTATTTTTTACCTACTATTACTATCTTTATCAGAGCATATAGGCTTTGAATGGGCTTATTTAATTTCCTCATTAGCTATAGTTATTCCAAACTCCTTATATATAATGAGTCTAACTTCAAATAAAAAACTTGGAATCGGAATGTTCTTTTTCTTAAGTGGTATTTATGCAATATTATTTTCTATCTTAAGAATGGAGCAATATGCTTTACTAACTGGAAGTCTATTGATACTTACTGTACTTTATGTTGTTATGTACCTAACAAAAAACACTGAAATTTTTGAAAGACTTGAAAATAGAGAAAAATAAAAAAAAGTCTCTGACGTCCGTATTAGTTCGAAGAGCCTATGTTTATTGAGCTCGTAGAACTCATACGGCTGTCAAGAGACTAACTTAGTTATTTAATTTTATACTTTCCTTATAAATAAAATAGGACTATTGCAATTTTTATTACAATAGTCCTTCTTTTTCTTTGAATTCAAATCTTAGTTATTAGAAGAACATTCCTCCAATAAATCCTCCAATAAGAAGAGGTATATTATAGTGTATAAATGTAGGAACACAAGTATCCATTATATGATCATGTTGACCATCGGCATTAAGCCCAGATGTTGGTCCTAATGTTGAATCTGATGCAGGTGATCCAGCATCTCCTAATGCTGCTGCTGCTGCAAGAACTATTACTGATCCTTCTACTGATAGCCCTAATTTTATACATAAAGGAATATATATAGCAGCAACAACTGGAATAGTTCCAAAAGAAGTTCCAATTCCCATAGTTATTAACAATCCTATTAACAACATTACAGCAACTCCTATAGCTTTGCTTCCTCCTATCATATCATGTATACTCAATACTAATGAATCAACAGCTCCAGTTTCTCTAATTATATTTCCATAACCAGCAGCAACTAGCATGATGAAAGCTATTAGCCCCATAAGTCCTACTCCACCATTGATATATTCATCAATATCTTTCCATTTTATAGTTCTAAATATAAACATTGCAGCTAAAGCAGCTATTGCTCCTAAAGGTAAAGAACCTGTTAATAATTGAATAATAAATGCAAGTGCAGCAGCAACTAATGTTAACCAATGTTTAGTTTCCATTTCAGTAGCTTCTACTTCTTCCATACCTTTTAGAGGTAAATCTTTATATTCTCTACTTCTTGTGTAAGAAACAAAAATTGCTAATAATAAACCAATAATCATAAATAAACCTAAAAACCATGTAGATTTCCATACATCAGTTTTTGCTATTTCCATACCATTTTTACTCATTTCTGCTGAAAGAATACCATGGAAAATTAATCCAAACCCAACTGGTAATGCTATATATGGTGCTTTTAACCCAAATGTTAAAGAACAAGCCATAGCTCTTCTATCCAATTTCAAAGAGTTCATTAATTTTAATAAAGGTGGAATTAATATAGGAATAAATGCTATATGAACCGGTATTAAATTTTGTGAAAAACAAGAAAATACAGCTATAACTATAAGTAATATTTTCTTTTTACCATCAACTAATGAAGCTATCTTTCTAGATACTATAGTAGCAACTCCTGTACTATTAATAGCAACAGCTAGTGTTCCTAACAGTATATAACTCAAAGCTGTTTCAGCATTTCCTCCCATACCATTTATTAGATTTCCCATTATGTCTCCAACAGGCATTCCTGCTGTGAAACCAGCAACTAAAGCAGATACAACTAAAGCCAAAAGAACATTTAATTTTAATAAGCATAAAATAGTCATAACAATGACTGATATAACAACTGGATTTAATAAAATCATAGACTTACCTCCACATATTTAAAAATACACTTTAGATAATTTATTAGATTTTTAGAAATTCGGTTAATTGTGCATAAAATTCTTTATTATCTTCTACTAATTTATCTGTTTCTCCTACAATAACAATTTCTTTCATCACATCTCCCTGTTCAACTTTATCAACTACATCTTGATCAGCTTGTTCTACAACTTCACCGAAGATAGTATGATGATAATTTAGCCAATCAGTTGGAACATGTGTGATAAAAAATTGAGAACCATTTGTATTTGGCCCAGCATTTGCCATAGCCAAAAGCCCTTTTCTATCAAATACAACACCTTTTTTGAATTCATCACCAAATTGATATCCAGGTCCTCCTGCTCCAGTTCCACTAGGATCTCCACCTTGAATCATAAAATCTTTTATAACTCTATGAAATGTCAATCCATTATAATAGCCAATTTTTGCTAATGTAACAAAATTTAGAACTGTTATTGGAGCAACCTCAGGAAATAAATTTAGTTTTATCTCCCCCTTGTCTGTTTTAATAATAGCTTGTAAACTCATCTGTCCTCCTTTCTTTATATTTTTTTATAAATTAATTATACATTAATTTCCACTTTTATAGGTGTCTAGAAGTATTTTTTCTTCTGTCGTTCCATAAATTTCATAATACCATTTCTTATTTAACTTATTTTCAGTATCTTTTAATTCAATTTGATACTTTTCTAAAATCGTATTTAAATTTCTATATTTTTTACTAACTTCAATAATTTTTTCCATTATAGGTAATTGCTCTTCTTCTTGAATTGTATTAGTTAATTCAAAATTTAATTTTTTTTCTTCTGAAAGGAGCTTATTTATTTTTACCATAAAATCCCCTTTTATTCTCTTCAACTCTTTCAATTTATATTTATAAAATCTCTCTAGAACTTCAGAGCCAGATTTACCTTTTAGCATTTTTCTTTTCTCAATCTTTTTATTCAAAAAGTCTTCAGAAAAGTTATATTCAATAGCTAGTTTTTCTATATTATTTTTTAGTTTATTAAATTTTTCTATATTTTCACTAGCTAATTTTGAGATTTCTTCTATATTTAAAGATAAGAACATTGTTTCATAAATAGGAATAACTTCATTCTTTAATTTTTCAATACCGGCAATATCCTCTTTTTCTTTTAAATCATCATATACTCTTTTCACTAGTGTCAAAACTTGTAATATAACCTCTCTTGAATAGTCTAAAAACATATCTACATTAATTTTTGTATCCATTTTTCCCTGCTCCAAAATATTGATAGAAATGACATTTTATTCCACCATTATACAATTTTCTATTTTTTGTTGATTTTTCTGAAAAAGCTTTTTCAAAATCTTCATATGATGTTATTACATAATACGACCACTTTGCTAACTTTCTCTTACAAAAATCTCCAAATTCCTTATAAAATTGATATATATCTTCATCTTCTCCATTCATAAGTCTTTCTCCATAAGGAGGATTTACTATTACTGCCCCATATTTTGCTGGACTTTCTAACTCTCTATAATCTTTTACTGAAAATGTTATATCGTCTAAGACACCTGCTTTTTCAGCATTCCCTTTAGCAATTTCTATACTTTTTTCGTCTATATCAGAAGCCATTATTTTTAGTTCTATATCGAGATTTTCATTTGAAAAAGCTTCATCTCTAGTGTCAGTCCAAATATTTTCAGGAATAATAGACCATTTTTCAGATGAAAAATTTCTATTAGCTCCTGGAGCAATATTTCTAGCTATCATAGCTGCTTCAATAGCTATAGTTCCTGTTCCACACATCGGATCTAAAAAAACTTCGTTAGCTCTCCATTTCGATAGCAATACTAGAGCTGCCGCTAAAGTTTCTTTAATAGGAGCTACTCTTTGATTTGCTCTATATCCTCTTTTCGTTAAAGACTCTCCAGAACTATCAAGCATAACTATAAAAATATCTTTATGACAATGAATTTTTATTGAATATAAAGCTCCATTTTCTAAAAAGATTTCTCTTTTATACTTTTCTTTCAACTTTTCAACCATAGCCTTTTTAACTATTCTTTGAATATCTGATTTTGAATACAATTTTGATTTTACAGAACTTACCCAAGAAACTGGGAATTCTCCGTTTTCATCAATATAATCTCCCCACTCTATCTTTTTTATATTTTGAAAAAGTTCTTCATAAGTAAGAGCTTTAAATTCAGCCATTTTTATAAAAACCCTATCAGAACATCTTAAATGGATATTAGCTTTAACCAAATCTGTAAAATCACCTTCAAACTCAACTCTACCATCAAAAACTTTTATATTTTTAAAACCAAGAGAAAGACATTCTTCTTTAACAACACTTTCTAATCCCATTGTAGTTGATGCTATAAAAATCATTTTTCTCCCTCTCTCTCAGCTTTTTTTACTAAATCTTTATAAAATAATCTTATTATTGATAATAATGGTGTTCCTAAAAACATTCCTAGTAAACCAAATAAATTACCAAAAACTATCATTGAAACCATAACCCAAAATGAACTCAATCCTACCTTATCTCCAATTATCTTCGGTCCAACTATAAAACCATCAACAAGTTGAGAAATTACAATAGCAACTATTAAAAATATTGTTTTTATTGGAGCAATTATAAGTATTAAGAAAAATGCTATTATTCCTCCAACTAATGAACCTACATAAGGTATCATATTTCCTATTCCTAGTAGTATGCCACTTAATGCTGCATAAGGAGTTCCTGTTATCAATAAAGTTATATAGACGCATAAACCCACAATGAAAGAAACTATTATTTTCCCACCAATATAGTTTAAAAATATAGTTTCTGAAGCTTTTAATTTAAGCATTACATAATCTGTATTTTTCTCTCCAAATATTATTTTTACAATATTTTTTAATGTATTTAACAGTCTTTCTCTATCTAGCAATATTAAAAATGCTAATATAAAAGCTACTACTACATTTGTAAGTCCCACTGACCAACGAACAATATTTCCTAATAATACTGAGCCTATTTTTTGTATACTAGAAGAATTAGCTTTAATAAAATTAGAAAAATTGGTATTTAATTCACTAACATTTATTTTATATATATTTTTCTCTTCTAAAATTTCTATACCTCTAGTCATAAAATTATAAATTTTATCTGAAATATAAGGAAAAATATTATTCATCTCTTTCATTGAAGCTAAAATTTGAGGAATAATTATCATTAATAATACTAATATTATCAGTATTACAATCAGAATAGATGCAATAAGTGAACATATTAAATTCATTTTAATTTTTCTTCTAAAAAATTCTGCTATAGGATTTAGTAATACAGCAAGAAATAAAGCCATTATTATTGATGTAAAATAACCACTCCACTTGCTAATTATTTCTAAAAAGTTAGCAGTACTTAAAAAATATGCTTGAACAACTATAATTAATAAAACTATCCCTAAAATTTTTGTTACTTTTTTTAAACTCATTTATTTTAAACCTCTTACTATTTATCTCAAAATGAAATCAACTTCATTCTCTTCTGAATCTCCAACAATTTTTATTACTAACCTATCAGGTATACCAATAATAACCTCTCCTGGAGATTTTATAAAACCTTGTTTAACTGCAATTTTCAATGGAGAATTTGAGCTTGTTACTCTAACCATTTCATCTTTAAATTGCACATTACAACCACCAATTCCTGTTTCTACAAAAATATTTTTTTCTTCTTTTTGCAATGGTTGAACATACTTCAAATCTCCATCAACCCATATTTCTGCCTTAGCACCTTTTACATCTTTAAAGTTTCCTATTTTTGATAAAAAAACTCCAAAAAATACTATTAAAAATATATAAATTACAGTATCACCTATCTTAAAATATCTATTTTTTTGCATTGGCAAATTTTTCTCCCATGTATATCCTTGTTTCTATTTTATTTTTTGTATTATCTAAAATATCTTTATCTATTTCAACCTTATCTTTCTCAAAAACTAAAATACAAGTTGATCCACCAAATAAGAAATAACCTTTTTCATCTCCTTTATTTACAAAAGAGTTCTCTTTATAAGTTTGAACTATTCCACCAACCATAGTAGCTCCAACATCAACCATTGCTATATCCCCAAACTTTTCAGTGCTTAATATAGCATATTCTCTCTTATTTTCAGAAAAAATTCTAAAATTTGTTTTTATAGCATGAGTTGAAACAGAATAATAATATCCTTCTATCTTTTTATTTTCAGATATTTTTCCACTTGTTGGAAAATGAAATCTATGATAATCTGCTGGTGCTAATCTAAAAATTACAAATGTTCCACCCTTATACTTTTCAGCTAAATCTTTACTCTGAAAAAATTCTTCTAAAGAAAATTCAGATCCTTTCACAAAAAATTTTTGAATCTCATCTATATTTTCATAAGCTAATATTTTTGAATCTGCTGGTGATGCAAGACTTTCTTCATTCTTGTCAATTATTCTAGCTCCATCTTTTAATTCTCTATAAAAAAATTCATTAAAATTATTATAATACTCAGCTGGATACTTATATTCATTCATATTTATATCCATATCTTTTATAAAATCTTTAATTTTATTTTTTGATTCTGGACTAGACATTTTTTTACCATACCAATCAGATAAAATTTTTCTTTTTACAACTGCATTTAAAGTTAGTTTTCCAAAAGGATTATAGTAAAGAAACTCCAAAAAATTCTCTCCCATAACCTTTTCTATTTTTACTTCTCCTGTTTTTCTTTCAATATATCTTATTTTTTCAAACTTCATATTATTTCCCTTACTAGTAATAATTAGAAAAATTATTATTACTAGAACTACTATTATTTTTTTTCGTTTCTTAAACATTTTTTATTTTATTAATTAATCCATATTTTAATTTTAATAAATCAGAAGATAAATCTACCTTATAACTATGTGGATTTTCCAATCTTTTTCTTTCAGGAGATATTTTTCCTAATGTATCAAAATAATAATTTTGTGATTTTTTTACATCTAAAAGTTCACTGTATAAATTTTCAATTATATTTCCATTTTCTATGTAAATATTTGTAAGTTTTTTATATGAATAACTATCTTTTTTTAATAAACTACTTTTAAATTCATACTTTTCATCTCTTATAGAAAATTCTTTATTAGCTGTTAATTTTTCTTTATCCTCATCATTTTTTACTAAAGTTATTAGGTCGGCATAAGCAAACCCTTCTTTATCAAAAATTCTGTACACTTCTTTAAATCCTGGATTTGAAATTTTTATAACATCTCCTGAAATTTTTATTAAAGGTTCTTCATCTAACTCAACTATCTTATAAACTCCTCCAAAACAAGGAAATGATTTGCTTACTGCTATTGCATCTCCCACTCCATACATATCTACACAAGCTCCTTGTTCTTTCAAAGACCTTATAAGTTTTTCATCTAAACCATTAGTTAAAGTTATTTTAGCTTTTGTAAAGCCTTCTTCATCTAATCTTTTACGGCATTTTTTTGATTGATATGCCAAGTCCCCTGAATCAAGTCTTATACCATATATTCCTTGATAGTTGTCATCTATGCCACATTCCTTAAAAGCTTTTATTGCATTTTCTATACCAATATTTATTGCATCATATGTATCTATCAATAATATTAAACTATTATTTTTTCTTTCTCTTCTGTGTGTTATAAAAGTTTTAAAAGCAATTTTTTCAGCTTCTACACCTACCCCAAATGCTTGAATATATGAATGAGACATTGTTCCGTTCGAAGGAAGTCCATACTTATATTCAGTCATTAAATTTGAATGCCCAAAACATCCTCCAATTATAGCTGCTTTATTTCCCTCAACAGCACTATCAAAACCATGAGCTCTTCTACTTCCAAATGCTAAAACCTTTATAGGTGCAGCTACTCTTGTTATCATAGAAGCTTTTGTAGCTATTGCCATATTCATATTCATTATATTTAATATGGGAGTTTCTAAAATTTTAGCTTGTATCAATGGAGCCTTAATAGTTATTATTGGTTCATTAGGATAAACTATTTCTCCATCTCTTAATGCATATAAATCACCAGTGAATTTTAACTTTGATAAAAATTCTATTAAATGCTGTTCTTCTAAAATTTTAGAGAAATATTTTTTCTTTTCTTCTTCCGGAGTATTATTTAAAATCTCTATTAAATGTATAACTTCCTGTATTCCTGAAACAACTGCAAAACCACCATCTTCCGTCTTTCTAAAAAACATATCAAAGACTGCAACTTTATTTTGCATATTTTCCATTAAAAAAATATCACTTTCTGTATATTGATATCTATCAGAGTTGATAACTCTGGCAAATTCTGTTAAAATTAATTCATTATTCATAAGTTCCACCTTGAAAATTTATTTTATTAATTATACCACATTTTTTTGTTTTTCCAAATAATAATTTAAATACGATAAGTGAACTTAATATATTAAAAAAATATAGAGGTGATTTTAATGAGAACAGTTATTCAAAAAGTTAAATGTGCTAAAGTCAGTGTAGATAGTAAAATTATAGGAGAGATTAATCATGGTTTTCTTGTCTTATTGGGAATTACACACGATGATAGTGAAAAAGAAGTTAAATGGCTCGCAAACAAAATAAAGGATTTAAGGATTTTTGAAGATGAAAATCAAAAGATGAATTTATCACTAGAAGATGTAAAAGGTGAAATATTAATTGTCTCACAATTTACTCTTTATGGTAATTGTATAAAAGGTCGTCGTCCATCTTTTATCGATGCTGCTAGACCTGAGTATGCAAAAGAATTATATCTAAAATTTATAGATGAATTTAAAAATTTTGGAATAAAAACAGAAGTTGGAGAATTTGGAGCTGATATGCAAGTTGAACTGCTAAATGATGGGCCAGTTACCATGATAATAGATACAAAAGATGCTAAAATTTAGTTTTATTCCTTTGATAAATAAAGTCTCCTGACAACCGTATGACTCTTCCGAGCTCACCGAAATGCTCTCCAGAGTAATACGGAGGTTGGAGACTAATTTTCATATTAAATTTATACTTTCCTATAAAATAAACTCTTCGAACTAATACAGACATCAGGAGATATTATTTTATTTATACATTTATGCAAAAAATTCTCCATTATCACAATAATTTTCACCAGTCAATGTAAAAAATATAACACAGCAATCTTTATTGTTATTTACTTTTTTTATAAGTTCTGTTAAATACTTAGCAACCTCTTTTTTTATTTTTTCTTCCCTTGCAAACCAATATATTTCAACAAAAGTATAGCCTTCTACAATTTTTCCATCAAAAATATATTCAGTTTCTTGGTGCTCTATGGTCACCCAAGTTCTATCACAATTTATAATTTTAGATAAATTATCTACTATTTCTTTACTGTGTTCCACTATTATTTTTTTCTCAATTCCTCTTATTTTTAAATGTGGCATAATTCCTCCTAAACTATATTTTATTTTTTTGTTAAAGTCATTCCTGTAAATCCAAAAATTAATGTTAATATCAATGAAAGGTAACAGAAAAATGAAAATGGTAAGTAAGCTACTGTACTAACTCCTAAAACACTAGTTATAAAAACCCCACAAACTCCCCAAGGAACTAAAGGATTGATAACAGTTCCTGAATCTTCTAAGGTTCTTGATAAATTTTTAGAATGTAGTTGCAATTCATCATAGATAGGCTTAAAAGTTTTTCCTGAAAGTAAAATACTTAAGTATTGCTCTCCCACTATGTAATTTACTCCTAAAGCTGTAAAAGCTACACAAAAAGTCGCTCTTGATGGTGTTGTTAATAAATGAGCTATGCTTTCTAATAATGTAGGAATAATTCCTAAACCAAATAATAAACCTCCCAAGGCCAAAGCAAGTATTACTATTGTCAATGTAAAAAACATACTGTTTATTCCACCTCTATTTAGAAGACTTGCTATTGTTTGTGGTAAATCAGCCTTTGAAAATCCTGCAAATAAAAACCCAGCTATTTCTTCTAAACTATAAGAATTATTAATGAATGCTATTCCTAGTCCAACTATACTTGTATATATAATTGTTAATATTGCTGGAACTTTTAATATTGAAAATATTATTAATAAAATGAAAGGTATAAAAGATAAATTATTAACTAAACCTGTATTTAAAATATCATTCTTAAATTGTACAACACTTGATATATCTCCAACCTTATTCCAAGGAGAAAGTAAAGTAAATGCAAGAGCTGATAATATAAAAGCTGGAACTGTTGTATACATCATATTTTTTATATGTTCAAATAAATCAACTCCGACTATACTTGCCGAAATACTTGTTGTATCTGATAAAGGAGACATTTTATCTCCAAAAAATGCTCCAGATACTATTGCTCCAGCAGTGATTGCAGGATTTAATCCAAAAGCATTAGACATTCCCATAAGAGCAACTCCTAAAGTTGCAACAGTAGTCAAGCTACTTCCAATAGCTATTCCAATAATTGCTGTTATTACAAAAGATGAAAGGTAAAACACCTTTGTTGAAATTATATCTAAACCATAAAAAATTAATGTTGGTATAGACCCTGCCATCATTAGTACTGTAACTAAAATTCCAATGAAAAAAAACAAAAATACAGCTCCCATACTTGTACTAACAGATTGAATCATACTATTTTGTAATAATGAAAATTTAACTTTATTTATAGAACCATATAATAATAAAAATACAATAGTTATTAAAACTGGAATATGTGGTGTCATATTTGGAATTCCTATCATTGAGTATCCTAGTATTAGAAATACTATCAAAATTATAAGTATTGCTTCCATTTTCTTCGGTTTGTGATGTTGTACTAAATCAAACATAAAAATCTCTCCCTCTAATTTTTTTATAAAGCCCATTAACAACCTTATGAGTTTTAAAAATTTAATAAACACAGTTTATTCAAACTAATATAGCCATTTGAGCCTAATTTTTATTTTAAATTTTATACTTTTCTAACAAATAACAAATAAATAAAGTCTCTTGACAGCCGTATGAGTTCTACGAGCTCAATGAACACAGGCTCTTCCAACTAATACGGATGTCAGAGACTATTTTTGCTATTTAATTTTATACTTTCCTAATAAACAAAAAAGGCTTTTTACATATTGTAAATGTAAAAAGCCTTAGGTACCTTATTATAAATTAGAGGCTCTTTACAAATACAAATAGAGCCACTAATTAATGACTCTCTAATTCTTATAATAATATACGTAACCAAAATGATTTTTATTTATATTTAGGTTTTTATTTAATTCTATTGATAGTAAGTTTAACATTTTGATTACTCCTTTCTTATTAATTATGATTTTGAATTTTAACATAATATAAAGAGCTTGTCAAGTAGTGAAATTTTATTTTTTTTACCCCCATTTTTAATAAAAATGATATAATGAATATTATAAAATATTTTTTAGAAAGGAAAAAATATGAGAAAAGAAACTAAATGGATTTTAGAAAACGAAGTTAATTATGAATATGTTTTTAATAAAGAAAAAAATAAAAAATTAGATTACATAGTAAAAGAAATTTTAGAGAATAGAAATTTATCTCTTGAAGATGACTTTTCTTTTGATCCTTTTGATTTAAAAGATATTGATATTGCATATGAAAGAATAATGAAAGCAATAGAAAAAAATGAAAAAATTTATATCTATGGAGACTACGATGTAGACGGGATAACTTCTGTTTCACTTCTATATTTATCTTTATCTGAACTAGGTGCAAATGTTAACTATTATATTCCATTGAGAGATGAAGGTTATGGTCTTAATAAAGAAGCTATACAAACATTAAAAAACGATGGAGCTAATCTCGTTATAAGTGTTGACTGTGGTATAAACTCCGCAGAAGAAATTGACTTAGCTAATGAATTAGAATTAGATTTTATTATAACAGATCATCATGAAATAACAGGGAATTTACCAAAAGCTATGGCAGTTATCAACCCTAAAAGAAATGAGAATATATACTCTTTCAAATATTTAGCAGGTGTTGGAACAGCTTTTATGCTTGTTTATGCTATTTATAAAAAACAAAATAAAATGAATGATTTAAACAAATATCTAGATATCGTAGCTATTGGAACTGTTGCAGATATAGTCCCTTTAGTTTCTGACAACAGAAAATTTGTAAGAAGAGGTTTAAAAGTTTTAAAAAATACAAGATGGATAGGAATAAAGCAACTTATTAGAAAAATTTTCCCTGATGATTGGGATAGTAGAGAATATTTTGCTTACGATATAGGTTATATAATTGCCCCTATTTTTAATGCTGCTGGTCGTTTAGAAGATGCAAAACAAGCCGTTTCTTTGTTTGTTGAAGAAGATGGCTTTAAATGCTTACAAATTATAGATAAACTTTTGGAAAATAACAATTCAAGAAAAGAGATACAAAAAAGAATATTTGAAACATCTTTAGTTGAAATTGAAAAAAAACAACTATACAATAGAAAATTAATTTTAGTGGCTAATAAAAATTTCCATCATGGTGTTATAGGTATAGTTGCATCTAAAATTTTAGATAAATACTATAAGCCTAGTATTATCATGGAAATAAAAGAAAATGAAGGAATAGCAACTGCCTCTTGCAGAAGTATTGATGGTATAAATATAGTAGAATGTTTAAATTCTGTTAGTGATATTTTAGTAAAATACGGTGGTCATTCAGGAGCTGCAGGTTTTACAATAAATATTGAAAATATTGATGAATTTTATGATAGGGTAGAAAAATATATAGACGAGCACTATGACACTGAAGTTTTTAAAAAAAATATAAAAATAGAATCAATTTTAGAGCCTTACAAAGTAAATTATAATTTTTTAAAAGAGTTAGAATTACTTGAACCATACGGAGCTAAAAATCATACTCCTATTTTTATTTTTAAAAATTGTAGATTTGAAAATCTAAGATTTACTAGAAATAGTACAGAACATCTTATGATGGATATTATGAAAGATGGATACTATTTCAAAAATTGTATTTTTTTTGGTGGTGGGGATTACTATGATTTGGTAGCTGAATCAAAAAGTATTGATATAGCTTTTAAATTAAAATTAGAAACTTTTAAAGATAGATATATGTGTAAGTTACAACTTGAAGATATTAAAAATTCAGAAAATAATTCAGATATTTTTGATAGCATTCTAAAATTAGAAGGTAAAGATATTACTTTTCCAATAGAAACAGTTGTCTATCCTAAGAGAATGGATATTGAAAATCCCATATCTTTAAGTTTTAACGATTATGGGGTAGCTTTAACTAAAGATAGAGTTATTTTTGAAAATATTGACTCTAATCTTTCTAAAATTTTAGTAACACTAAAAAGGGATTTCAATTATGATTTTTCAGTAGAGATAAAAGAAAGATATATAAAAAAAGAAAATATAAACTTACATATTGTAATAAACAAAAAGGAAGCTGAACTGAAAAGTTTTCCAATAAAAGACAATCAAATTTTTATGGAAATTAAAAATATGTTAATAGGAAATTTTTCGTATAACTCTATTCAGAAAAAAATACTTTCTTCTATTTTTAAAGAGAAAAATCCTACTCTTGCTATAATGGAAAAAGGAAGAGGAATAGAAACTATTATAAATACAATAAAATTTTTCTATGAATACAAAAATTTAACTATAAGTATAAATGACGCTTCTAAAAAAGCTAATTTCTATATCTTTACTTTAAATTTTAATCACGATACAATTTTAGAAGATTTTCTTAAAAGTCTTGAAAAAATTGAAAATAAAAATAATATCTTAATTATTTCAAACAGAGATTTTAATATCAATAATTTTATAAAAATTGAGGATACTTACTCTGTTCCAAAAAATGTTGAGTATATAGATTATAAAGAAATTAAAAAATTAAAAGATTTTGATAACTTATATTACCCATTCTTATCAAATGAAAAGAAAGAAATTTTATTAAAAAAAGTAGAAGAAAATGAAAAAATATATTCAACAAAAGAAATAGTTGTTCATTTCTAAATGATTGAAAATAATATTTTTTTGGTTTATAATGCAATTAAAGTAGGCTATTTGTCAAATAGTGTTGATGAACTATTAAAAGTTCTGATACACTATTTTTTCATTTATAAGGGAAGTATAAAAATAAATAAAAAATAGTCTCTGACGTCCGTATTAGTTCGAAGAGCCTGTGTTCATTGAGCTCGTAGAACTCATACGGCTGTCAAGTGACTTTATTTATTTATCATATCTATACATTCCTAAACGATTATTCATAATCCAAAAAAGTGGAATAAATATTTTTTTTGATAGGGGCAAAATTTTTGCCATTTTTTCTGTAAAATTAATAAGTCCTATTTGTTTTAATTTAGGTTCTAATTTTACAACTTCACTACCGTCTTTTACACCCCATTTAAATACAGCATTATTCATTTTCTTTAGAGCATCGTGTTTTGAACTCATTTTTACAGTTCCTTTATAAAGTAAATCTAAATGTAACTCAAATTTATTAAAGCTATTAACTAAATTTTCTAAAATTTTCTTTACTTCACTTTCATCAAAATACATAAAAACTCCTTCAGAAATTATAAGCAACTCTTTGCCGTTAGTTACAACTTCTTTGGTCCAATCAGATTCAAAAACTGACTTTGAAATATTTTTTACTCTATCATTTTCTTTAAAAAAATTTTTTCTTACTTCTATTACTTCTGGCAAATCAAGATTATACCAAATTATTTTTCCATTATCTACTCTTTCAAATCTGGTATCAAGTCCACAACCTATTGAAATTATTACACAATCTTGATATTTGGCTATAAACTTCTTTACTTCTTTATCCATTATATATGCTCTTGCTAATACTCCATAATAACTAGCCCAAGCAGTATCAAATTTTTTAAAATCATAATCTAATTGTGAAACAATTTCAAAAGATTTTTTATCTTGTAAAATAGATTTTGTACTTTCATAATCTTTAGCCCTTACATTTAATGTTATAAGCAATGTTTCTGCTACACCATCTAATTTAATTTTCATAAAAAGCCTCCTTCGTGATTAGATAATAAATATAATTAATTTTATTATACTCTTCATAAATGAAACTTTCAATATTTTTTACTAGCTAAATTTCTTTAAATCAAAATATTTGTATATATAATTTTTATAGAAAAGTCTAAATTTAAATACTTATTAGTCTCTGACGTCCGTATTAGTTCGAAGAGCCTGTGTTCATTGAGCTCGTAGAACTCAAGAGACTAATTTTCATTATTCACTTTTATACTTTCCTATAGAATAAACAAAAAATCCCTGACAAACGTACAAAATTTCCTGTTTTTAGTAAATACAGGTTTCAAAGTAATACGAATGTCAGGGATTATTTTTTATTTAACTTCAGCACCAAAATATTTTAGTACAACTTGATAAATCAAGTTAGCCACAAGTCTTGAAGTTCTATCATCATAGTCATATCTAGGGCTAATTTCTGCTACTTCAAGTGTCAAATTCTTTTTAGTACTAGCTATAATATCTAGCAATCTAATTGCTTGGCTTGGCCAAATTCCAAAAGTTTGTGGAGCACTTACTCCTGGAGCACAAGTTATATGGAATACATCTGTACATATAGTTAGATGTATAAAATCATTTCTTTCTAAAATTGGATTTAAATTTAAATCACTAACTTTTTGTATATCTTCTGCTAAATAATATCTTACGCCATATTCTTTTGCTCTATCAAAAAGTCTTTTAGTATTTGAAAATCTTTGAATTCCTATAACATTATAGTCAAATTTTATATTATCTCTTTTACAATCTTCAGCAATTTGGTAGAACATAGTTCCTGAATTTCCACCTTTACTAAAATCTCTCATATCAAAGTGAGCATCAAAACTTATAATTCCAACCTTAGGTTTTGAACTAAGAGTTTTTGCATAATTCATTATACCTGTATATGTTCCATAAGCTATATCATGTCCACCACCCATACATACAACAAAATAATTCTTTTCTTTTAGTTTTGCAACAGTATCAGCAAGTTGCATTTGGGCTTCTTCCAGTTTTCCATTTTTTACATCTATTGGGTTTTTTAAATCATAAAATTTTATAGAAGTATCAAATATCGGAAAATTTGACAATGCAGATTTTAAATGTTGCCACCCTTCTCTTGCTCCTAATCTTCCATTATTTCTTCTAATTCCTTCATCAGAATTATAGCTTACAAAACAAACTTTTTTCCCGTCACTACTTTCTTCCAACAATTCTTCTAAAGTTTTTACTTGAATAACTTGGTGTATTCTAAGTACATCTTCATCATATCCATCTATACGACCATTCCAATCCATTTTATACCTCTTTCCATTAAATATATGTTTCTATTATTTATTTTAAGAATATTTATAACAAACTTTAAATATATTTATAATTTTAACACATTGTTATAATTATTCAAGTAAAAATATTTCTCTTTATCATATTCTATAGCTTTTTCTTCTAATAATTTAAAGTTGCAGCACCTTTCTTTTATATTGTTAGGCAATTTATCAAGCAACATATATTCATAAAGCTTTGTAGCAGTTTTTAACCAATTGAGGCAAGAATTCTCCGATCTCTGTAGCTGGGAGATGAATTGCCTTGTTTTTTAGGTAGAATAATCGTATAATTGATATATATAATTAAAAAATAGCAAGAAGATAGAGAAGATGATACAACTAAAAGCATACAAATACAGAATATAACCAACAGAAGAACAAAAATATTCATAAGTAAAACTTTTGGTTGTGTTAGACTTGTCTACAACCTTATGCTCAACGATAGAGATATAAATGCAGCGAAAAATATATTAGCTGAAGGTCTAAGAATAAGACAGACAGCTTGATGAAAAGATAAAAAGAACCATAGGAACTATGGGGATAGCCTACTCAATATAGGTAGCTAGTAAAAGTACCTACTTCATAGGAAGCTCCCACCTCTTTAGGTGGGAGTAGTTCACGTAATTCTAAAAGTGCAAGTTTGTGTTTTTACAATTTGTGAATTATTTCGCTTTATAAGGGTATATGCAAAATGGTATAATTAACATAGAAAAGTAACTATGAATTTATATTCTACAATCTTATTTTGAAAGTAAATAAGGAGAAAATTTATGGATAATACATTTATAAGATTAAAATCTTTTTTAGAAGATACGAACAATTTTGAAGAACTTTTAGAATCCGATACTCTTATATGGGTCGATCATAGAGAATATGATGAAGATATCATCTCTTATGTGAATGAAAAACTAGAAGATAAGATAGAAATAGTATTAAAAGATAATGGGAAACCTTATGGAGAAGATATTTATTTAAAACATAAAGATAAGTCATTTATGATACCCTATAAGGAAAAAATGGATAGAGATACAACCATTAAATCTATAAATGAGTTTATTCAACCCAAGTATGAAATTCGTTTTTGTATTGAAAGTCTTGGGAATGATACTTTGGCATTTGTGGTATTAACTAAAGATTTATGGAAACAATTAGAAAATGAATTCGACAAAGAAAAAGTGAGCTATTATTTTGAAGAAATAAATTTCAAAAGCAAGATGTTTGATATGGATGTGGATACTGTTTTTAAAATACGTGGTGAAAGATTAGGAATAGTGTAGAACGATAAATTTTTGAAGGAGTATATATGAATACAACAAAAGAATGGATTAAAAAATATGAAACAGTAAAACATTTATTAGTTGCCCCTATGAACTATGCAGAAGTTTTTGAAAAAAATGAAATTCATGGAAAAAAATTATTTGTTTTAGAAATGGGAGAAATCATATTTCCTACGGGAGAACTTTTGGTAAGAGATCCTTTGGTTTGGCTGAGTAGAGCAGAAAAACCTTACTTAACCAAAGTACCAAGAGGAAAGTATAGCATTGAAACTTTGGTAGCAGAAATCGAAGAAGAACACTATCGTTATGTACTTACAAGAGTAAAATTTAATGAAAATAAGCCTGTGATTTATTACGAAGCTTTAAAAGGTGATGAAAACCTAGAAGGTGTAGATAATGAAAGTATTTTTGGATTTATGGTTGATGCAGGATTGGCAACTATAGTTGATGTAGAAACAAGAGATAAATATTGTGATTTTGTAGAGAAGTGGTATAAAGAAAATACTGAAAAAAATATTTATAATGATTTTTTTGCAAAGGAATTTAAAGAAAATGCCATGAAAAATCCAAAATTTCAAAGAGAAGATGGAGACTGGATAAACTTTAAAATTCCTAATACAGATTTATCAATTCCTATGATTCAGTCTGGTTTTGGAGATGGACAGTATCCTGTATATTTTGGGTATGATGAAAAGGGAAATCTTTGTGATATTGTTTTAGAGTATATACCGATAAATTAATTTCAAAGGGGGATATATGAACTATTTATTAAATAAAGAAGATTTTATTTTATATGAATCCAAGTATGTTTCGACTTATGAATTTGATGATGAAAATATTAATGTAACCATTTATAAAGACGATTTCACACAGGAAGAAATTGATTTTACTAACAAGCTAATTAATCTTTATGAGAAGAATTTACCTAAAATAGCTTTGGCTTGTGTAAATTTAGATACTTTTAGGCTTGTATGAAGATATTTTTGATGTAAGAATTGATAGCTAAAATTAACAAATAGTGTATTGGTGATAAATATTTTACTTAAAGAATATAATATTAAAAATATCGAAGCCTATATGAAAGTTAGAGGATAAAATGAAAAAATTTGATACAGAATACATTAGCAATAAAAAAGCGGATATAGAAGAAATTAAAGAGATTATAAAAAATCTGTTTACAGAAAATAGTGAGGAGTGGATATCTATCATTGACACTTCTAAGAAAAATCCTAACTATATTCAAGTTCATTCAGATATAGGAATACTCGATGATTTAAAACCTGTAGTGAAGTTTATTAAGTCTAATTTAAATTATGAAGCAAATGCTATAGATGAATTAGATTTTTACATAATAGAATATAGAAAATATGAACATAAAAAGAACTTTAAGCATTATCGAGCTTTCTTTGATAAATCAGAAACTATTATTTCTTATCTTGAAAAGTATTTAAACGATGAAGAAATTGATGCAGAAAAATGGATAGATGTAACAAGTGAATTTACAGAATAAATAAAAATTGTAATGAGGTGGTAGAATATGGAAAAAATAAAACATGAATTTTTTGGAGAATTAGATTTAGTAAATGGATTAGACGATGGTATGGGATTTAGTGACGATGTTGTTGTATTGTGGGAAGAAGAGATAAATGGAATTAATACAACACTTTGGTATGGTAAACCAGCTAAAATCACAACAGAATTATTAGATAATTTTACGAAGTTTTTACAAAATTTTGATGAATATAACATAAAAGCTAGAAAAGCAATAGAAGAATTTCTATTAGAAGATAATACATATATTACATTTCATAAAGAAGAATTAGAACTTGATTTACCAGAAGATGTAAATGAATTTGTACAATGTATGAAAGTTACGAATATTGGATTATGGGCAGATGGAGAGAATGTAATGATTGTAGATTATATGATTTCTCCAGAAGAAAGTGATGAAATTTTAGCTGTTAAATTTGATGATAGTCTTGATATTATAGATATTGCTTGGGAAAGTTAAAATTTAAAATTAAAGGGTAACTATTAGAACATTTTGAAAATATGAAAGAATTCTATAAAAAATACTTGAACAAAACGGTAATGCTTTAGTTACGATTTATTAGTTATCAATAAACAAAATAAAAAAATTTGGTTACCACTAGGGCGGAATTTTCACTATTAAAGTATAGGTAGCTAGTAGAAGTACCTACTTCGTAGGAAGCTCCCACCTCTTTAGGTGGGTGTAGTTCACATTATATACTTCATATTTATTTTTGAAAATGAAGAGAAAAAAATATTTTTCTTCCCTTTTAGCAATAAAATTTATTTTAATTTTAACGAATAATTTAAATTTTATTTAATTATTTTTGCTACCTTCACTAGAACTTTTTAAGAAAATAAAAAACGAAGCTATTGAAAATTATAGCTTCGTTTTATTTTTAATATTAAATTTATTTTTAAATGTTCTCAGGAATTTTCTTACCTCTAAATAATTTATCTGCTAAGTAGATAAATGGTGTATCACAAATAGCAACAATAAACTTTATAATATATGTAGATAAGAAAATATTAAACATTACATCAATAGGGTAAACTCCATAGAAAGCTATTGTTGTAAATACAGCATTATCTAATAATTGACTTAACATTGTACTTCCGTTATTTCTAAGCCATATATGTTTTTTTGCCGGGAATTTTTCTCTTATTTTTTCGTATAGCCATACATCATGAAATTGTGAAATTAAATAAGCAACTAATGATGCAAAAGCAAGTCTTGGTAATAAAGAAAATATACTTTTAACACTTTCAAACATAGCTATACCTTCTGGTACATCAAGAGGTGTAAAATGTATAGCACATTGCATAATTAAAGTGGTTGCTATCAACCCAAAAAATCCAATTTTTACAGCTTTTTGAGCTGCTTCTTTTCCGTGATTTTCACTTAATATATCTGTCACTAAAAATCCTCCAGCATACAATATATTTCCAAGTGTTGCTTCCATTCCAAAAAGATTTACAAGCATAACTACTTGTATATTTGCAAGTATAGTTGAAATTGGAACCCAAATATATAAACCTGTTTTTCCAAATTTTTTATAAGCAAATAAAATACAAGAAAAATTTATTACCAACATTAAAAACCATAAAAAAATATTATTCATCATTATTGTTCAAACACTCCTAACTCTCTATTATTCATTAAAATTTCTACCCTATCATTATCAAATAAATCTCTCATTTCTATTTCAAACCATCTAACTAATTCAGGGTCACTTTTTACTTCCGTTCCATTGTCATCAAAGACATTTACAGTTATAGCTTTAAAATATTTAAGTCCTATTTCAATATCTTTTCTTATCATTTCTTGAGTTTGTCCCTTAGTTGCTATAAGTAAGCAAACCGAATATATTTTTTCTGACAACTCCTTTATTTTTTTTTCATCTAAAATTATATTTTTACCATATACATTTCTTCTATAATCATTATCAAAACTTTCTATGCCTGTCCTAAATCTTATTTCAACTTTTTTCTTTTCGTTAAAAAAATCTACAATTTCATTTAGTCTTGGTAAATAAAAATAGAATATTTCAAAATATAAAATTTTTATATCCTTTTCATATACTATTTCCCTTATTTTTTCCAGTGTTTTTCTAGGTAATTCAAATACTGAACCAGAGTTTATAACTTCTAAAACTCCTAAATCTCCACTAACTTCTTTCAAAACTTCAAAATTTACACTATTAATTTCACTCTCATTTGTAGAATTATCCTCTATGTAATTACAAAATTTACATTTTCCATAAACACAAGGAAAAGACTTCAAAAGAGTTATTTCTCTTGCAAATTTTCCTTCAACTCTATTATAGCGTACTCCCATATTCCCCCTTATAATAAACATCTTGATATCCATATGAGTTCTACGAGCTCAATGAACATAGGCTTTTCAAACTAATACGGACGTCAGAGAGTATTTTTTGTTATTTAATTTTATGCTTTCCTTACAAATAAAAAAGGGGACTTGTCATCCCCCAAGTCTAGTTTTTTATAGATGGTTTAAGCTAGCACATCTTTTATTCGTTTTTAATTAAATTTTTTCAAAAGGTCTCTATATTGTCTGTTTAACATTTTTACAGTAAACTTTCTAATAAATTGATACCAGAAAAATTGCATTTTTTCCATTCCTTTTACTGAATCTTGTAACATTCTTTTTATAAAATCATGCTCTTCATAACTAACTTTTAATTCAGTACTAGTTTTATTAGAAGCTACATCTGTAATATAAGTTAAAAATTCATAAACTCCTGCATATTGACTATTAGATCCTGCATCAGCAAATTGTTTTTTTGCTTCATTTATAAATCTAACAAGAAGTTTTTTATCGTTTTTTTCTAATTTTACAGAATATTTTCTTTTCCCTTTTCCTATTTTTTGAATACTATTCATCATTCCAAGCATAGATGACATATTATTCATTTCCATAGGATTTAGAGTTCCAGGATTTATTCTAGTTTTCATAAATTATCACTCCACTTTTCCTATAATTTTCTCAATTTCTTCTGTTGTTATTGCACCTTTTCTAAGTATCTTAGGAACTTTTTTTGTTAAATCAATAATTGTAGACACTTCTCCTAATTTACATTTTCCTCCATCTATAAGTAGATTAACTTTAGATTTTATAGCTTCTGAAAGTTCTTCATAAGATTTTGGGCTAGGCTCTCCAGAAATATTTGCACTTGTTGTTGCTAGTACCCCGCCAGCTAAATCTATAATTTTTATAGCCAAATCCAAGTTAGGTATTCTAACTCCTATTGTATTTCCTCCAGAAACCATTATTTCAGGAATATAATCTTTTTTTCTTAATATTACTGTCAATGCTCCTGGCCAAAAAGCTTTAGCTAATTTATTCAATAACTCTCTATCTTCAACAGAAACTTCAGCCACTTCATCTACTTTATCTACTGAACTCAAAAGTGCAATAAGAGGAGAATTAAAACTTCTACTCTTTGCAAAATAAATATTATTTATACTTTCTTCATTAGAAATAATAGCACCCAAACCATAGACTGTATCTGTTGGATAAATTATTAATTCTCCAGATTTTATTCTTTGAGATAAACCTACCCATTCTTCATCTTTTACAGTCATAATATTATCTATTTTTTTATACATATTAGTTGAACAATTCTGAAACTGATCTATTGTTTACTATTCTATCTATAGCATCAGCAAAAACTTCATCTACTGAAAGTATTTTTACTTTATCTATTTTCTTTCTTTCTGGTAGTGCTATTGAATCAGTTATTATTATTTCTTTCAATGAACTTTTTTGTAGTCTTTCTATTGCAGGGTCAGAGAATACAGCATGTGAACAACAAGCATAAGCTTCTATTGCTCCTCTTTCTACTATAGCATCTGCTCCATTAGTTATAGTTCCTGCTGTATCAATCATATCATCTATGAATATAGCAATTTTCCCTTCAACTTCTCCTATTAAGTTCATAACTTCTGATAAATTTGGTTTAGGTCTTCTTTTATCAATAATTGCAATTTTACAATCTAATTTTTCAGCTAATTTTCTTGCTCTTTTTACTCCACCAATATCTGGAGAAACTACTACTACTTTATCTCCGTATAGTCCTTTTTCTTTAAAATATTTAGCCATTAAAGGTAATCCTTGCATATGGTCAAATGGGATATCAAAAAATCCTTGTATTTGATCAGCGTGTAAATCCATTGCAACTACTCTGTTAACCCCAGCAGTTGTCAATAAGTTTGCAACTAATTTTGAAGTAATTGGTTCTCTTGGTTTTGATTTTCTATCTTGTCTAGCATACCCATAATATGGAATAATTACATTAATTGTTTTAGCTGAAGCTCTTTTTAAAGCATCAACAAATATTAAAAGTTCCATCAAGTTTTCATTTACAGGTTCTGATGTTGATTGTACAACAAAAACATCTCTTCCTCTAACTGTTTCTTCAATTTCAATATAGATTTCTCCATCTTTGAATCTTAAGATTTCAGCATGTCCTAATTCTAATCCACATTTCGCAGCTATTTTTTTTGCAAGTTCCAAGTTTGCATTTCCCGAGAAAATTTTAACATTATTAAAATTTACCATCTTCTTTTCTCCACCCTTCTTTTATTATTTGTTTACTTCTTGACACAGCAAGAGAGTTATTTGGTACATCTTTAGTTATAACAGAGCCTGCTCCTACAAGAGCATTAGCTCCAACATTAACAGGAGCTACAAGCATAGTATCACTACCTATAAAAACATTTTCTCCTATCTCTGTTTTAAATTTATTTTTTCCATCATAGTTACAAGTAATAGTTCCTGCTCCTATATTAGTTTTTTCTCCTACATGAGCATCTCCTAAATAAGTTAAATGCCCGGCTTTTACACCTTTTTCAAGGGTTGATTTTTTAGTTTCAACAAAATTTCCTATATGTACATTTTCTTTTAAATGAGATTTTGGTCTTAAATGAGCAAACGGTCCTATAGTAACTCCATTTTCAATTATACTTTCTTCTATGACAGAATTTTCTATTCTAACATTATTTAGAATTTTACTATCTATAATTCTAGTTCCTGAAAGAATTTCACAATTTTCCCCTATCTCTGTATTTTTTTGAATAGTTACATTAGGGTAAATTACTGTATCTTTTCCTATTTTTACTTCATCATCTATATAAGTTGTTGCAGGATCTATCAAAATAACTCCTGATTCCATTAAAGACTTATTTTTTCTTTCTCTTAAAACTCTAGAAACAAGAGCTAACTCAACTTTAGAATTTACTCCTTGTATCTCCATAGAATCTTCTAAAGAGTAAGAGATAATTTTTTTATTTTCAGAAGCTAATATTTCTATAACATCTGTTAAATAATATTCGCCTTTTTCATTATTGTTATTAATTTTTCCTAGAGCATAAGCTAGATGCTGAGCTTTAAAAATATAGACTCCTGCATTAACTTCCTTAATCTTTTTTTGCTCTTCATTAGCTTCTTTTTCTTCAACTATTTTTAAAACTCTATCGTTTTCTTTAAAAATTCTTCCATAACTAAATGGATTATCAAAAATTGCTGTTAAAACGATTCCATCTGCATTCTCTTTTTTATATTCATTATAAAAATTAACTAACGTTTCTTTTTGAATTAAAGGAATATCTCCATTAATTATAAGAATATCTCCATTATAATTTTTTATTTTTTCTTCTGCCTGTTTTACAGCATGACCCGTTCCTAGTTGTTCTTCTTGAATAACATAACTGATATCATTTCCTAAAACTTCTAAAACTTTTTCTCTCTTATGTCCTAGTATCAATACATTTTCTTCTACATCTAGGGCATTCAATGCATCTATAATTCTAACTACCATAGGTTTTGAATGAGCTAAATGAATAACTTTTGGTAATTCAGACATCATTCTACTTCCTTTTCCAGCAGCCATTATAATCGATTTTAATGACATTTTTCCTCCATTTTAACTGTTTTTATTTACTTATTTTATCATATGCTTCATTTATTTCTTTCATTTTATTTTCATACTTCTTTTTTTCTTCAGCTGTTGCATTTGGAAATCTATCTGGGTGATATTTTTTTACTAAAGCACGATAAGCTTTCTTTATTTCTTCTTCACTTGCTGATTCAGAAACTCCTAAAATCCGATAATACTTACTTTTATCTTCAGTATAAGTATTATAGCCATAATTTCCCTGATTTTGATTCTGTCTGCTATATCCGTTATTATATCCGGAATAATTACCATAGTTATTATAACTATTTTGCCCCCCAAATTGAGATTCAAAATTTCTAAAAAATTCTTCTGCTTCTTCTCTGGTAAATGTTCTGTATCCTCCATAGTTTTGTCTTCTTGTGTTTGAACTTGCTGAATTTCTACCTCTTGACATTATTTGACGAAATAATACTAAAGCTAAAATTATCCAACCATATCTGACAAAAATCCAACCAAACAAATATACTAATATCCCGAATATTATTAAAGCCGGTAAAAATCTTATAACATTCTTTATTCCAAATGATGCAATTAAAATTAGAAATATAGCTATTGCAAAAATTTCCATTCAATCACCTTTTTTTATTTAATTTTAAATAAAGTCTCTTGATAGCCGTATGAGTTCTACGAGCTCAATGAACACAGGCTCTTCGAACTAATACGAACGTCAGAGACTAATTTTTGATGTTTATTTTTATACTTTCCTATAGAATTAATAAAATCTTTTCTCAATTATACCACAAAAAAAAGTCTTTTTGCAATTATTAGAAAATTTTAATTCTTTTTTTATAATTTTATATGATTATTATTATTTTTTGTTATAATATTATAAAAAGGCTTAAAGTTTTTACTCTAAACCTTTTATAATTACTATAAATAAATTTTACTTCTATGTTCAAAATCTACTGCTACAATAATTAATTGTTTATCTTGGATATCGACAATTAACCGATAATCCATTATTCTATATCTCCATAAGCCTTTTAAATTCCCAGTTAAAGCTTTCCCATGTAATCGTGGATTATCAGTATCCTTTAAATTTTTACTTATATAGTCATACAATAATTTCCTAGTATTCTTATCAAATCCCAAAATCTTTTTATTGACTTTATCAGGAATCATTATTCTATATCCCATTCTTTAACTGCCTCCTCAAATGGAATTAAATTTAATGTCCCTTCAGATTTTGCTTTTAGATATTCTTGAACAAGTTTTAAATCATATTCTTCTTCAATTTTTTCAAAAATGATATTTTTTATGTATTGAGATAAATTTGTTCCTTTACTTTTAACATAATTTTTTACTATTTCTTCTTCCTCATCATTAAATCTAATTGAAACAACAGACATATAATCACCTCTTTATCATCTAGTTGTTTACATTGTAATACTTTTTTGAGTTAAAGTCAATTATCAAACTCTATTCTTGGAAGATAACCTTCAAAATAAGTATTTATAACCTGAATATCTCTATTTATTTCTTCAATTTTTTCTATTTTATTATCTTTATTATAGTATTCCCTTTTTTCTAATACTCCTTGCAATTTTACATTAGTATGTAAATTTGCATTTTCCGAAATCTCCACTATTCTTTCAACTTTATAAATATCTTTTTTTATGATTTTTCCATTGCTATAATATTCAGTCATTGTTGGAAAACTTTCAAAATAATCAATATACATTTCAATATCTTTTCGTTCTATTTTTATATTCTCTTTCAATGTTCTCAACATTAAAGCTTCTTCCTCAGCCTTTATCATATCACTTGGATAATTCCCCAAAAAATTAAAACCATATTCTGTATTAGTATAAATCTTTATATCACTTTCTTTTAAAAATTTTGTTTCAAAATATTTGTCTAAATTGTAGAAATCAAAATCTAAATATATATATGAGAGGCTCGTTTCCTCTTTAGCATAATAAATATCAAAATAATTTATATTATTAATACTTCTATCTTTATTGTACTGAACCTCTCACGACTGAAGTCGCAAGTGTTCTGGCATAATTCATAAGAAAGTCTCTGATGTCCGTATTAGTTCGAAGAGACTGTGTTTATTGAACTCGTAGAACTCTTACGGCTGTCAAGAGACTGATTTTGGTTATTTAATTTTATACTCTCCTTATAAACAAAAAAGAGAATTCTTAAGTTTTTATTCTTAAAAATTCTCTTAATTTTACTAAGTCATAGTCTAAACTTTTTATTTACTAAAATTATAAATTTAAAAAATATTTAAATTTTATTGTGGTTTTACAACAATATTTACTATTTTATTAGGAACAACTATAACTTTTACCACATTCATTCCTTCTAAATGCTTCATAACATTTGGTAACTCTAATGCAGTCTTTTCAACTAAAGCCTTATCACTATCCTTTTCTATTTCAAAACTTCCTCTCATTTTTCCATTTACTTGAACAGCGATAACTACTTCATCAGAAGCTAAAAATCTCTTATCATATTCAGGCCATTTTTCATTAAATAAATAAGTATTTTCTCCTAATTCTTCCCAAATTTCATCACAGAAGTGTGGTACAAACGGAGAAAGCATTAAAATTATTTGTTCTAAAACAAATCCTAAAATTTTAGCTGCTTGTTCTGATGACATAGAACTTGCATAAGTTTGCACTTCATTTATAAGCTCCATATTTGCTGCAATAGCAGTATTAAAGTGATAATTATTTTCTATTGCATCTGTTACTTTTTTTATAGTTTGATTTAATTTTATAAGCAATGCTTTATCTTCTTTAGATAAATTTTCATAATCTATTTCATTTTTATTATTTTTTATTAAATCAGAATTTTCAAGTACCAATCTCCAAACTCTTGTTAAGAATCTATAAGCTCCGGCAAGTCCATTTTCATTCCATTCTAATTCTTTTTCAGGTGGTGCAGCAAACATTATAAATAATCTTGTAGTATCTGCTCCATATTTATCCATCATTTCTTCAGGATCTACACCATTATTTTTTGATTTTGACATCTTTTCAACTTTTATTACCAATTCTTCTCCAGATTTAGAGTAAGCCCTATCTCCTTTTAATTCAACTTCACTAGGATATAAGAATTTATTTTCTTTTTCAGAATAATAAGATGGTCCTAACACCATTCCTTGAGTTAACAATCTTTTAAAAGGCTCATTTGTCGATAATAAACCTAAATCTCTCAAAACTTTATGGAAGAATCTAGCATACAATAAATGCATTACTGCATGTTCTACTCCACCTATATATTGATCAACAGACACCCATTTATCTACTATCTCTTTATCAAATGGTAAATTTACATTTTTAGGATCACAGTATCTCAAGAAATACCAAGAAGAATCCACAAATGTATCCATAGTATCAGTGTCTCTTCTAGCTTTTCCACCACAACAAGGACAAATTGCGTCCTTAAATTTATTAGAAGTTTCTAGAGGATTTCCATTTCCAGAAAATTCTATATCATCTGGTAATAATACAGGTAAATTTTCATCTTTTTCTAAAACTTCTCCACATTTTTCACAGTATAATACTGGTATAGGTGTTCCCCAATATCTTTGTCTTGAAATTCCCCAATCTTTCAATCTGTATTTAAAAGTTTTTTGTCCATAACCTTTTTCTTCTACAAATTCTACTATTTTTACTAAAGCATCTTTAGTAGATAATCCATTGAAATTTCCAGAATTTATCATTACTCCTTCTTCTATATAAGGAAGTTCAACTTTTTCTGCATTTTCTTTTGAAGTTATAACTTGTTTAACTGGCAAACTATATTTAGCTGCAAAAGCAAAGTCTCTTTCATCATGAGCAGGAACTCCCATAACAGCTCCTGTTCCATAATTCATTAGCACATAATCAGCTATCCATAGTGGAACTATTTCTTTATTAACAGGATTTTCTATATGCCAACCACTGTCTATACCATTTTTTTCTCTACCTTCTGCTCCTCTTTCAATTATATCTGTATTTCTCATTTCTATTACTTTATCTTTAATTGAAGGATTAACTTTTAAAATCTTTTCAACTATTGGATGTTCAGGTGCAACAACTGCATAAGACACTCCGTAAATAGTATCTATTCTTGTTGTGAATATAGGTAAATCTTCTCCTGTTTCAACAACTTTTAATGTTAATTCAGTTCCAAAAGATTTTCCTATCCAGTTTTTTTGCATAGTTAAAACTTTTTCAGGCCAACCATCTCTTATTTCTTCATGACCTTCTAACAATTCATCAGCATAATTTGTTATTTTAAAGAACCATTGTTCTAATTCTTTTTGAATAACATGAGTTTTAGAATGACGCCAACACATTCCATCTTCAACTTGTTCATTTGCTAAAACTGTTTGACAATCAGGACACCAGTTTACTAGAGATTTTTTCTTATAAATTAATCCTTTTTCATACATTCTTTTAAATAACCATTGATTCCATTTATAGTATTCAGGAGTGTAACTTGCTATTTCTCTTTCCCAATCATAAGAAAATCCCATAAGTTTTAATTGTCTTTTCATATTTTCTATATTTGATTTAGTCCAAATTGATGGGTGAATACCATGTTGAATAGCTGCATTTTCTGCTGGAAGACCAAAAGAATCCCAACCCATAGGTTGTAATACATTATATCCTTTCATTCTTTTATATCTTGATATAACATCTCCTATTGTATAGTTTCTAGCATGTCCAACATGTAATTTACCTGATGGATATGGTAGCATTGAAAGGACATAATAATTTTCCTTACCTACTATTTCATTTTCAGTTTTAAAAATATTATCTTTTTCCCATTTTTCTTGCCATTTTTTTTCAATTTCTTTATAGTTATAATCTCTCATATCTCCACCTCATATAATTTTATCCAAGTTTCACTTTTCTTTCTTATTCTTTGAATTGCATTATCTATACTTTTTAAATCTTTTTCTAAAATCTTTGCTATTTCTCTGTAAGAATAACCTTCTATTAAATAATTTAAAGTTTTCTTTTCAAATTTACTAAAATTTTCATTACTAAACTTTTTAAAATCTTTTATTTTTTCTTTTAAAAAGAAATTTTCTTCTGGGTTTTTTTCTTTTGAGACATATTCATCTAGTTTCAAATTATTATCTAAACTTTCACTAGTATCTTCGAACTCTCTCAGGGATTCATTCAAAAGTATATGTTTTTGCCTGTTAGCTTTTTTTATAGCTGTTATCATTTGACGTCTAACACATAAATTTGCAAAATTATTAAAAGGAATATTTTTACTTTCATCATATAATTTTATAGCTTTTAAAAGTCCTAATAAACCTTCCTGTTTTAAATCATCTTGCTCTGCTCCGATTAAATAGTACTTATTAGCATTGAAAGATAAAATTTTTGAATATTCCTCCAATATCACATTTATAGCATCTGAATCTCCAGCCTTAGCTTTTTTTAAAAGAATATTTAAATTATTCATTTTTCTCCTTTAGATATTTACGATTCTTGAAAGCAATATTCCTGTTGCAACAGATACATTCAAAGAGTTTATTTTTCCATACATAGGAATTTTTATAAGTTTATCACAGTGTTCTCTCACTTTCTTTCTTATTCCATTCCCTTCATTTCCTAAAACCAAAGCAACCTTATCTGGATATTTTTCTGTATTGTAATCAATGTTAGCTTCTCCAGCTGCTCCATAAACCCAATATCCTATCTTTTTTAACTTATTAATTGTATCAGAAAGATTTGTAACCTTAGCTATATCAACATATTCAATAGCTCCTGTTGAAGTTTTCACAACAGTCTCATTAATTCTAACTGAATTTCTTTCAGGAATTATTATTAAATCTACTTTAAAAACTTCTGCACTTCTTATTATTGCACCAAAATTTCTAGGGTCTTGTATTTCATCCAAAATTAAAATTAAAGACTTATCTTTCTTTAGAATATTCTCATATACTTCATCAAATTCTTTATAGTATTCAAAGTTACTTATATAAACAGCAACACCTTGAGAATTTTCTATCTTTTTTCCTGTATAAAATATTTTTATATTTCTCTTAGAAGCTAAATCTTTTAATTTTTGTATGTGTTCTCCCTTTACTCCGTTATATAATTCTAATTTTTCTATATTTTTTTCTTTATTCAATAATGCTTCTGTTACTGGGTTAATTCCAATTATTCTTTCCATTTTTCACCTAAGCCTCTAATTTTATTCTTTCAATATCTGCTCCCAAAGCTCTAAACTTTTCTTCAAAGTTTTCATAACCTCTATCAACATGATAAATTCTATTAACTATACTTTGTCCATTTGCTTTTAAGGCAGCTAATATTAATGAAGCTCCTGCTCTTAAGTCACTTGCCATAACTTCTGCCGATGAAAAATTTTCTACTCCATAGATTTTAGCTGTTGAAGAATCTACTTCTATTTTTGCTCCCATTCTATTAAGTTCTGGAACATGCATAAATCTATTTTCAAATATTGTTTCTTTTATTTCACTAACACCTTTTACTAAAGACATAAGTGTCATTATTGGAGATTGTAAATCTGTTGGGAAACCAGGATGAGGCATTGTTGTTATCTTAATTGGTTTTAAATCACTTAATTTTGATAACACTTCTAATTTATTTCCTTCAATTTTAAATTTAGCTCCCATTTCCTCTAGTTTCAATAAGAAACTAGATATATGTTCCGGAACAACACCTTCTACTGTTATACTTCCATCAAATAATATAGAAGCTATAATATAAGTTCCTGCAACTATTCTATCTGGAATAATACTATATTCACAGGCAGTTAATTTTTCAACACCTTCTATTTCTATTCTACTTCTTCCAGCACCACTTATTTTTGCTCCCATTTTTATTAAGAAATTACATAAATCAACTATTTCTGGTTCTTTAGCCGCATTTTCTAATATTGTTTTTCCTTTAGCTTTTACAGCTGCCATTATTATATTTTCTGTTGCTCCAACACTGGGAAAATCAAGAACTATATTAGAACCTATAAGACCATTCTCAGCATTAGCTTCAACATATCCATGTTCTATGTTAATTTTAGCTCCCAATGCTTCAAAACCTTTCAAATGTAAATCAACAGGTCTTGCTCCAATAGCACAACCTCCTGGTAAAGCTACCTTTCCTTTATTTTCTATTGCAAGCATTCCTCCCATAACTAAAAATGAAGCTCTCATCTTTTTTACAAGCTCATAACTTGCTTCAGCACTAGTTAATCCATTGTTTATTATTTTATATGAATTTTTATCTATTTTTTCTACTTGTAGCCCTAAGCTTTCCAACAGTGCAACTAAAGTTCTTATATCCCTTAAATCAGGAACATTTTTTAAAACATAAGTTCCTTTTTCAACCAAAGTTGCTATCATAATTGGAAGCGTTGAGTTTTTTGACCCATCTACAACCAAATTTCCTTCTATTTTTTTTCCACCTACTATTTTAAATGCTTCAACCATTTTTCTCTCCTAATCTTTTTTGATATCTTAAAATTATAACATAAAAAACTAAATTTTTATATTTTTATTTAAATTTATTATAAATGAACTTTACAAGAAATAGTTGAAACTTCTATTTTAAAAACAGCCACTGACTCTAGCATATTTTCTTTAAATTCCCAATCTCTTTTTCCTGTGTTTTGAAACATAATTTCCTTTAATGCTATTATTTTTTCACTATTATCATTTATAAAAGAAATTTGGCCAGTTCCCATAACAGAGGAGAATCTTTCAGAAAATTTACAAGCAATATCACCTTCAATAAGCTTATGATTCGTATCTATTTCAAAAGATACTTTGTTTATTTTTTTTATTAAATCAATTTTTCTTCCTTCTTTTGCTCCATGAAAATAAAAAACTTTTTTTAATTTAGTATTAGAATATCCAAAATTTAATGGAACAATATATACTTCATCTTCTTCTTTGTCATAAAACCCTATCCTACAACAATCAGCCATTCTAATTATTTCATCAATTTTATTTTCATCTATTACTTCCCTATCTTTTCTTCTCATAAAAACCTCCATAAAAAAATCATATATATATATTATAAATTTTTTCCTTATTTTTCAAGCTAAAAAAAATTTTTTATTTTTTTAAACAAATACTTGACATTCTATACAAAACACGATATAATTGACAATGTATCAAATATAAGTCGGAATATAGCGCAGTCCGGTAGCGCACCTGCCTTGGGAGCAGGGGGCCGCAAGTTCGAATCTTGCTATTCCGACCATTGAAGTGCGGGAATAGCTCAGTTGGTAGAGCGTCAGCCTTCCAAGCTGAATGTCGCGAGTTCGAACCTCGTTTCCCGCTCCAATATAATGGTGATTGTAGTTCAGTTGGTAGAGCGCCAGTTTGTGGCACTGGTTGTCGCGGGTTCGAGTCCCGTCAATCACCCCATTATGCGTCATTAGCTCAGTTGGTAGAGCACACGACTTTTAATCGTGTTGTCACAAGTTCAAATCTTGTATGACGCACCATTTTTTTATAATAGACTTTTTTGCGGGGATGGCGGAATTGGCAGACGCGCTAGACTTAGGATCTAGTGTCTTAGACGTGAGAGTTCAAGTCTCTCTCTCCGCACCATCTTATTTTATTGGGGTGTCGCCAAGCGGTAAGGCAACGGACTTTGACTCCGTTATGCGTTGGTTCGAATCCAGCCACCCCAGCCATATATAAACTAAAATCACTAGAGATATTTCTCTAGTTTTTTTAATATATTACTTTTATTAAGGAGCTTTTATGATTATTGAAAATATTAAAAGAACTCGTTCACATAGAAAATTCTCTGAAAAAGAAATAAAAAGTAATGAGATTCTACAAATAATAGAAGGAGCAAGATTTACAGCTTCTGCTAAAAATTCTCAAATTCTAAGATATTCATACACTACAGATCAGGAAAAATGTAAAAAATTATTCTCATCTATTTCTTTAGGAGGACTATTAAAATTAGAAGACAAGCCAATTTTTGAAGAAAGACCTAAGGCATATATATTAATAGCCATCGAAAAAAATACTACCATTTCTGAATCAATGCTATACTTTGATATAGGGATGGCTAGTCAAAATATTCTTTTAATTGCAAATGATTTAGGATATGCTTCTTGTGTTGTAATGTCATATAATAAAAAAGAATTAGAAGAAACTTTAGAATTACCAAACAATTACGATTCTAAAGCTCTTATAGTCTTAGGAGAGGCTAAAGACGATGTAATCTTGATAAATGCTAAAAATACAAAAGATACAAGATATTACATTGAAAACAAAAAACATTATGTACCCAAATTAACTTTAGAACAAATACTTTTAAATAAATAATGGTTCTAGGAGGGAATATGAAATTTTTAAAATTTGATGAAATTGATTCAACTAATAATTATATGAAAGAACATATTAATGATTTCAATAACTATGATATAGTATCTGCAAAAACACAGACTACTGGTAGAGGTAGACGTGGGAATATTTGGCTTTCTCCAGAAGGTATGGCTCTTTTTAGTTTTTTATTAAAGCCAAATAAAAAAAAAGAAATTGAGGAATATACAAAATTACCTCTGTTAGCAGGAATTTCAACCCTTTCTGCTTTAAGAAAATTTAAGGAAGATGTTTTTTCTTTTAAATGGACCAATGATGTATTTTATCAAAATAAAAAAATATCTGGAATCTTAGTCGAAAAAATAGATAAAGCATTTATTATAGGTATTGGTATTAATATAAACAATAAAATTCCAGAAGAAATCAAGGATATTGCTACTTCTTTAGGAGAACAATATGATATTGATAAAATTATATTAACCGTTGTAGAAGAATTTGCTAAATATTATGAAAAATTTGAAAACGGGAAATGGGCTGAAATATTAGATGAAATAAATAAATATAATTTTTTAAAAAACAAAAAAATAAAGGTTGATGTTAGAGGAAAAATTTTTTCTGGAATAGCCAAAAATATTGCTGAAGATGGAAGATTGGAAATTCTAATTGAGGGAGATTTAAAACTATTTAATGTTGGCGAAATAAGAATAGAAAAGGATTTTTTAATATGATTAAAAAAGTAGTAATCGGTATGAGTGGAGGTGTTGATTCTTCTGTTGCTGCATATCTACTAAAAAAAGAAGGGTATGAAGTAATAGGAGTAACATTAAATCAGCACTTAGAAGAATTTTCAAAGGATATTGAAGATGCTAAAAACGTATGCAATAAACTAGGTATTATTCATGAAGTTGTAAATATTAGAGAAAACTTTGAAAATATTGTAATAAAATATTTTTTAGATGGTTATAAAGCTGGTATTACTCCATCTCCTTGTGTTATTTGTGATGATGAAATTAAGTTTAAAATCTTATTCGATATTGCTGAAAAATATAAGGCAGATTTTATTGCAACAGGCCATTATAGTTCTGTTGAATACTCAGAAAAATTCTCTGAGTATCTACTAAAATCTGTCCATTCAATAATAAAAGACCAGTCTTATATGTTATATAGACTGAGCTCTGAAAAATTAAAAAGATTAATTTTTCCATTAAAAGATTATTCAAAACAAGAGATAAGAAAAATAGCTCTCAATATTGGACTTGAAGTTTTTGATAAAAAAGACAGTCAAGGAGTTTGTTTTGCTAAAGAAGGATATAAAAAATTTCTACAAGATAATTTAAAAAATGAAATAAAAGTAGGAAATTATATCGATAAAAACGGTAATATACTTGGACAACACGAAGGCTATCAACTTTATACCATCGGTCAAAGAAGAGGACTAGGGATAAATCTCTCTAGACCTATTTTTATAACAGAAATTAAGCCTAAAACGAACGAAATTGTTTTGGGAGAATTTGATGAACTTTTTACCGACACCATTGAAATTAAAAATTTTAAATTATCAGTTGATTATAAAAAATTAGAAGATTTAGAATTATTAGCTAGACCTAGATTTTCTAGCTCTGGTTTTTATGGAAAATTATTATTTGAAAATGATAAATTATTTTTGGCTATTTGTCAAATAGTGTTGATGAAAAAGTTTAGACTATGACTTAGCATAATTAAGAGAATTTTTGAGAATAAAAACTTGAAAATTCTCTTTTTTTATTGTTACTAAAATTCATTATTGCATAAAAAAATTAGGCATTAATTGAAACAATTCCTTCTTGAATTAATATACGCTTTTTAAAATTGCTAAATTTTGAATATCCAAATGCAGTTCTTTTTATTGATTTAATTTTATTATTTAAACCTTCTATTACTCCATTAGTAATATTAGTTTCAAACATATTTTTAATATATTCCATATATTTTTTAAGAGTTTTTAAAGCAACTCTCATTTTCTCAGAAATTTTTTCTTTACTTCCAAGATATTTTTCTACTATTCCTTCAAATTTTTTAAAATTATTATGTTTAATTGCTTGGATAATATCTTGATATATATTAAAATTAATTTCTAATTCAGGTATTTTATCAAGAATATAATCTACTTTATCTTTACTACTTAATTTGTACTTAAAACTTTGACAGTAGTATTTTATTTCGCAAAGGTCAGGGTAATATTTTAATAATAACTTCCAAAATCTCTTTAATTTTCTTTTTAAAGAAGGATCTTGAATAGAGTTCATAATATATATTCTAGTTTGATTAAATGCTCTGTTAATAAGGTTAACAATATGAAATTTATCTAAAACTATTTCTCCATTAGGAAAGATAGATTTAACTAAGCTAATATATGGAGCATACATATCCATACAAATATATTTCACATTATTTTTAGATTTTAAAGAAAATCTAGAAAAATATTCTGTAAGAGAAGGAAGTCTTCTATCTTCCACTATATCGATAATGCTCTTACTTTGAAAGTCAGCAAAAACAAAAGACATAGCGCCATCAATATTTTTAACAGATTTAAATTCATCAATACAAATAGTTTCTGGTAAATGTTCTCTATTAACTTTAAAATTAGAATAGCAGGTATCCATAATTCTTTGCACAGAAGAGACGGAAATATTATATCTCTTAGCAATAGATGTAAGAGAAATATTTTTTTGAAGTTCAAGCGCGATAGTATATTTAAGATTATTAGATATACTAGAATTATTACTAACAACATTAGTGGAAGGTGAAAAAGTTTTTTTACAATCCTTACAAATATACCTTTGTATAGTAAGCTCAAGTTCAATATTGTAATTCTGGTAAGGAATATACCTAACTTTACGAATTCTTGAACCATTTTTAACAATATTTTTAGAGTTACAATGTGGACAAGCACAGTGATTAGATTTAAGAAATCCTTTAAAAACTTTAATAAAGAAATCGTTTTTTTTAATAATTTGAAAATAGTTTTCTTCTGGAAAAGAAATATTATTATCTTGAATATTTAAGATATTTTTGATAAAATCAGATGGAGACAATGAAATCACTTCCTTTATGGTTATTTTGAGCGATTTAATTTTAACAGGAAAATTTCATTGTCTCAATTTTTTTTTTATTAAAAAATGGCATTAATAGAAATTTTTTCTATCAACACCATTTAGTATACAACCTTATTTTTTAAATATAATAACAAGAATGCTCATAATGCTAAAGGGCAACATGTCGTATTTTTCTACGATAACTTTGTTGTTGGAGGTGGAGAAATAGCCTAGTATGCTTTAAGGATTTTTTTGATTTTTTAATTTATATTTTCCTATGCAACAAATAAAGTCTCTGACGTCCGTATTAGTTTGAAGAGCCTGTGTTTATTGAGCTCGTAGAACTCATACGGCTGTCAAGAGACTAATTTTGGTTATTTAATTTTATACTTTCCTATACAATAAGAAAAGAGGGTTTCCCCTCTTTTTATTTTGCATATTCTACTGCTCTTGTTTCTCTCAGAATTGTTACTTTTATTTGTCCTGGATACTGCATAGTATCTTCAATTTTTTTAGCTACCTCTCTCGACATTAATGTTGCTTCATCATCACTTATCTTATCAGGATTAATAACTATTCTAAGTTCTCTTCCTGCTTGAATTGCAAATGAAGATTCAACTCCATCAAATGAGTTAGCAATTTCTTCAAGATTTTCTAATCTCTTAATATAAGCTGTCAATGTTTCTCTTCTTGCTCCAGGTCTTGATGCTGATACAGCATCTGCTGCTTGAACAAGTATAGCTTCTATTGTTTCAAACTCTACTTCATTGTGGTGAGCCATAACCGCATTTACTACATCTGGTTTTTCTCCAAATTTCTTAATAAATTCTCCTCCGACAATAGCATGAGATGTTTCAATTTCATTTACTAAAACTTTTCCAATATCATGTAAAAGTCCAGCTCTCTTAGCAAGGGCAACATCTACTCCAATTTCAGCTGCTAATGTTGAAGCTATTTTAGCAACCTCAATAGAGTGTGTCAACACGTTTTGACCATAACTTGTTCTATATTTTAATCTTCCTAAAGTTTTTATAATTTCAGGATGCATAGATGGAATTGATAACTCGATAAGAGCTTCTTCTCCAGCTGCAATGATTTCTTTTTCAATTTCTTTTTTACATTTATTTACAATTTCTTCAATCTTTCCTGGATGTATTCTTCCATCAGTAATCAATTTTTCTATTGTCATTCTTGCAATTTCTCTCTTAACTCCATCGAAACATGAAAGAACAACAGCTTCCGGAGTATCATCTATTATTACATCAACCCCAGTTAATGCTTCAATAGCTCTGATATTTCTTCCTTCTCTTCCTATTATTCTACCTTTCATTTCGTCGTTAGGTAAGTTTATAACTGATACAGTTGCATCAGCTACATAGTCTGCAGCTGCTTTTCCAATAGCAGTTGCTAAAATCTTTTGACTAATTTTTTCTTTTTCTTCATCGATTTTATTTTCAAATTCTCTAATAGTTAATGCCATTTCATGAGTCATTTCATCTCTTAGTTTATTTAATAAAATCTCTTTAGCTTCTTGTTTGCTTAAACCACTAATTTTAGATAGTTCTTCTTCTTCTTTTTGTTTTAACTCTTCAATTTCTTTTCTTTTTTCTTCAAGTTCATCGTTAATTTTTTCTAATTCTAGACTTTTAATTTCTATTTTTTCAATTTTTCCATCTAGTATTTCTTCTTTTTTAATAATTCTTGCTTCTTTTTGAGCAATTTCATTTTTAATATTTCTTGCTTCTTTTTCAACTTCTTCTTTAATTTGATATGCTTTTTCTTTAGCTTTTAACTCTATTTCTTTGGCTTTAGAAACAGCATTTTTTTCGGCTTCTTCTAAAATTTCTTTAGCCTTTATTTTTGCTTTTTCAACTTCATCTTCTAAGTTCATTAACTTTTCGATTTGTTTGTCAATAACTGATTTTTTAAAAAAGATTGAAAATACAATAGCTAAGGCTATTAAAACTGCTCCAATGATAATCAATAAGTGCATACATTTCCTTTCTGACTAATTTTATTTGAAACTTTTGATTGCCTCATCTTCTGTCTTATAAATTTCAAATATTTCGTCTAGTCCTATAGTCTCAAAAATAGTTTGGATATGCTTATTAAGATTTATTATCTTAATATCTCCACCCATTTCTCTAACTGTTTGTAATTTTCCTCTTAAAATTCCCATAGCTAGACTATTAATATGAATTAATCCTTGAAAATCAACAATATATTTAACTACATCTTTTTCAATAAATTTACTAAGAATTTCTTTTAGTTTAGGGGCAACAAAAGCATCAAGTTCTCCGTTAATTTCAATTATTTGCACATCTTCTTTTACTCTTTCTAAGATTTCAAAATTATTTTCCATTCTATACTGCCTCCTTAAGTTTCTTTTCTACCTTAAAAATAGTTCCTCTTGTCTTTTTTTCAATTTTTAAAACATCTACTAATTTTCTAGCAATAAACAATCCATACCCACCGTCTTCTTTACTTTCTGTATTTTCTGTATAACCTCTTCCGTAATCTTCAACAGTTAAAAAGACAGTATTATTATAAATATCTAAAACAATTTTTATCTCACCTTGACCATAATCATAAGCATGCTCTATAGCATTTGTTGCCAACTCGTCCACTACTGAAAGTAATTGAATTTCATCAGCTCCAACTACATTATGTTCTCTAAGATAAACTCTTGTCATGGCTCTAACTAAAGAGAGGTTGCTCAAATAAGATGGCACAAATAATTTTATTTTATTCATACTTTTCATAATAAGCTCACTTCTTCTCCTTTAAATCAAAAATTAACCATTTTTTTATTTTATTATCATAAATAAAATTTAATTCAAAATAATATGTATCTTCATTCAAATTAAGAGCCAATAATGATGTTGGATACACATTAACATAAGATGGTTCAGATATAAAAACATTGATACCAGTAAAATCTATTTTATACAAATTATCTATGATATATCTGTTTTTATAACTATCCTTTATATTTTCCTCAATAAACTTAATATTATTTTTCAACAAATTATTTTTTATATCGTTACTTAATATAGATAATTGTTTTTTTTCATATTGAGTAAAATCTTTTTGAATATAAGCATTAGAACAAGATATTAACAAAAAAACTACTGTAATAATTAGTAAAATTTTCTTCATAATTGCTCCTTTACCATATAGTATGATAACACATAAAACATATTTAATCAAGCCATTTTATTAAACATTGTGTCTATTTTTTCTACAATTTTTTCTTCTGTTTCAGAGTCAAGATTAAACCAAATATAATCTTTATCTCCTTTAAACCAAGTAAATTGTCTTTTAGCATAATGTCTTGAATTTTTTTTAATTTCATCTATTGCTTTATCTAAACTAATAATACCATCAAAATAATCTATAAGTTCAGAATATCCTATTATATTTAATTTTTTTAAATTATCTCTATTTTTTAAATATAATTTTTCTACTTCTTGGACAAGTCCATTTTCTATCATGATATCAACTCTCTTATTGATTCTTTCATAAAGATAAGCTCTATCTCTCTCCAAAGCAATTTTCAAAAAAGAAAAATTATTATTTTTTATATTTTTTTTTGATAAAACTGAAAATTTTTCTCCAGTTATCAAAAATACTTCTATAACTCTTTCAAGTCTTATTCTATTATTTGGGTGTATTTCTTTTGTTGCTTCTTCATCATATTTTAATGCCATTTCTAGCAAAGTTTTATTATCAATGTTTGCTAAATACTCCCTAATCTTTTTATCAGCTGATGGTAAACTAGATAAACCATTTGTAACTGAATTTAAATATAGACCTGTCCCTCCAACTAACAAAAAATTCTTTTCTGAATTATTGTTTAAAATATTATTAACATTTTTTTCAAAATCTCCAACACTATATTTATTTATTGGTTCCAATATATCTATTAAATGATGTTTTATTTCTTGCATCTCTTCTGTTTTTATTTTAGCAGTCCCTATATCAAGCCCTTTATAAACTTGAGCAGAATCAGCCGATATTATTTCAGCCTTTATTTTTTTTGCTAAACTTATCGAAATATCTGTTTTCCCTACTCCAGTTGGTCCAGCTATGACTATTGCTTTATTCAAAGTATTCAAACTCTACATCAGCAATCTTTACAGTATCTCCATCTTGAACTCCAAAATCTTGTAGAGCCTCCTCCATTCCTAAATTTCTCATCATGTGCAAGAATGTTACCAATGATTCATCGTCCATTCCTATAACATATTTTGCTAAAACATCATCTACTATTCTTCCACCAACAACAATAGCATCATCTTCATCTCTAGTTAGTTCAAAATCTTCTTTTACAACTCTTAATTCTTTCAATAACTTTTTAATATCTACTTCTTCTTCTAAAGGTTCTCTTTCTATATGATTCAACATGTCATAAGTTTTATATAATATTTCTTTTAGACCATCATTTAATATTACAGACATCGGATATATTTCAATTCCTTTTTCTGCTAAATAATCTTTAAATTTATTATATTTTTCCATATCCCATAATAAATCCATTTTATTAGCTAAAACTATTTGTCTTTTATTTGCTAATTTTTCACTAAATTTCTTTAATTCAAAATTTATTTTTTCAAAATCTTCGATACAATCTCTACCTTCAATTTCAGCAACATCAACAATATGATAAATCATTTTACATCTTTCTATATGTCTTAAGAATTTATCTCCTAATCCAACTCCTTCATGTGCCCCTTCAATTAATCCTGGTATATCAGCTATTACAAAAGATTTTTCTTCCTCTAATCTAACTACACCTAATTTAGGTTCTAATGTTGTAAAGTGATAATTTCCAACTTTTGAATTTGCTGCTGAAACCTTGTTTATAAAACTTGATTTTCCAACTGATGGATATCCAACAAGAGCAACATCTGCTAAAAGTTTTAATTCTAATTTTACTTTTATTTCAGCTCCTTCTCCACCTTTTTCAGCAATTTTTGGAGCTTTTCTAACAGAGTTTTTAAAATGAATATTTCCATATCCACCTTTTCCACCTTTTAGTAAAATTCTTTGTTCTCCATTTTCATTCATATCAAGTATTAATTTACCAGTTGTAAAATCTCTTACTTGAGTTCCAACTGGAACTTTAATAATTAAGTCTTCTCCTTTTTTTCCATACATTTGTTTTTTTTGACCATTTTCTCCGTTTTGAGCTTTAAATAACTTTTTAAACTTAAAATCTATAAGAGTATTGATATTAGAATCAGCAACAAATATTACATCTCCACCTTTTCCACCATCACCACCATCTGGTCCTCCAAATTGCACAAATTTTTCTCTTCTGAAAGCAGCAGAACCATCTCCACCATTCCCAGCTTTAACTGTTATTATAACTTCATCTATAAACATCTTTTGCTCCTCTTTAAATCTTTTTTAAATTCTCTTTATTATCAGATGTATTATACCAAATTTTTTACAAACTTCTAAATAAAAAATAAAAAAGTGTATCGAAACTTTATTTTTAAAATTTTGATACACCTTTTTAGCCTATGGGAAAGTATAATAAAAAAGTCTCTTGACAGCCGTATGAGTTCTACGAGCTCAATGAACACGGGCTCTTCGAACTAATACGGACGTCAGAGATTTTATTTATCTTATCCAAAATTATCAACTAAGTAATGTTTTTTATCAATATTATTTTCAACTAGAAGATTCTTCATAGTTTTTATAAATTCTCCAGTTCCTATTATATAATAATATGCTTGATTAACATCATCTAATTTTTCTTTTAATAAATCAAAATTTATTCTTGGTTGAATTCCAGTAAACACTGGATTATACTTATAATTTTTGATATCAAATTTTCCTAACCACTCATGGTAAGTAGTCTTTTCTAAAGTTCTATTTGAATAGAACAAACTAACTTTTCCTTCATATTTTATTTTTTCTAATTCCATAAGCATTGGAATTATTGGAGCTATTCCTATTCCAGAAATCAAAAATACTATTTCTTTTTCTGAAAATCTAAATCCGAAACTTCCAGTAGCCTTTGTTACTGAAGCTGGGTCTCCTTTTTCCATTGCCAAACATCTAGTTTTAAAATCACTATCACTTGTTCTCATAACAAATCTTAAAATATCTTCATCTGGATGAGAAGCTATTGACAATGCTCTTGTTGTTACAATAATATTTTTTTCTTTATCACTAACATCTAAAAATGTGTATTGCCCTATTTTAAAATCATAATCTTCTGGTTTTGAAAAAATCATTTCTATTGTATTTTCTGCAACCACTTTTCTTTCAATTAGTTTTAAGTTGTACTCTTTTTTCATGCTTCACCTTGCCTTAAAATTTTTGATTTTTTTATTGTATCACAATTCTTATTGAATACAAAATAAAAATTATCTAAAAATTTTAAATTTTTCTAATACATATATACTTATGCAATTTATTAGAAAAGATGGAACTATTTCATAAATTATATTCCCAAGCCCTGATTGTTTCCAAACAATAACAGTAATTGTTGCTATTATCATAGAAACTAAAACAGTCTTCCAATGCAGTTCCTTTTTATATAAAGTAAATAAAATCACTGGAGAAAATACACCTCCAAAACCTGCCCAAGCATAAGAAACTAATTCTAAAACTTTTGAACTAGGATTCATTGCAAGAACTCCTGCTATTAAAAATATTACAACAACACAAATTCTTCCAACCCATATCATTTCAGTATGAGTTTTTTCTCTTTTTATAATATGTTTATAGAAATCTTCTGTTAATGTATTTGAAGATACCAATAATTGTGATGAAATTGTTGACATTATTGCAGATAATATTGCAGCAAACAATATTCCTGCCATCCAAGGATTAAATAATTTATGTATTAAAAATATAAATATTTTTTCTGCATCTCCACTAATTTCTGCTACATCTGTAAAAACTCCAATTCCTGTAACTCCAACCGCAATTGCTCCAACTAAAGAAATTATAACCCATATCATAGCTATAAGTCTTGATTTCCATAGTTCGTCTGCACTATCTATACTCATAAATCTAACTATTATATGTGGTTGTCCAAAATATCCAAGCCCCCATCCTAATCCTGAAATTATAACTGGCAAGCTCAAAGCTTTAGCATATTTAAAAACATTTAAAGAAATATCTTTTGCATCCATAGCGGCACTTATCCCATCTATTCCTCCACCATTAAAATAAGCAACAACTGGAACTACTAGTATAGCAAAAAACATCAAACAACCTTGGAAAAAGTCTGTCCAACAACAAGCAAGATATCCTCCAAGAAAAGTATAAACAATTATTGTTCCACCACCAATTAACACTCCCCATTTATAATCTATTCCAAGTAAAGAATCAAATAATTTACCACTTGCAACAAGACCAGAAGCTGAATATATAGTAAAGAAAAATAAAATTACTATTGCTGAAAATGTTCTTATATATCCTTTATTGTCATTTAATTTTTGAGAAATAAATGAAGGTATAGTCAAAGAGTTATATTTTTCAGTTTGTATTCTAAGAGCTGGTGCAACAAATTTCCAGTTCAAATAAGTTCCCAATGCTAAACCAATGACTACCCATATTTCAGTTAGCCCACTTAAATATACGGCTCCAGGTAATCCTAAAAGTAACCATCCACTCATATCACTAGCTTGAGCAGATAAAGCAGTTACCCAATAACCAACTCCTCTATCTCCTAAAACATATGATTCATGAGTTGTTGTTTTAGAATAAAAATAAATTCCAATCAACATTAAAAATACCAAATAAATTCCAAATGTAATAAAAATTTCATAACTTGCCATTCTAAAATTCCTCCATATCTTCTCAAAATTTTCATAAATATTATTCCCCATTTAATTCTGACCTATATATTTTGGACTTTATGAAAATTCTCAAAAAAAAACCATTAAGATAAAAGTCTTAATGGTCAATAAATTATAATAATAAATTAAAAATTATTTCCCATAGACACAGTCCAAAATTTTAAAAAGCATAAATTGGACTTGCATCTAGGTTAGAATAAACTAAATACAAATCCCTACTAGGGAACTATGGGGTTTAGTATAGTTGCATTGTAATTAATAAATTCTAACTGCTTGTACATAATTCTTAATCTCCTTTTAATTTTTTTATTTACTTTATAAGTATAAACTATTATTTCAAAAAAGTCAACAGTATTAAAATTTCTGAATTGCTAAATTGCAATAGTAAGTGTCACACTAATAAAATTTTTTAGTAAATTCTTCATTATAAACTTCTTCTGCACTTTTTCCATCAAATAATTTATCTTATTAGACTCTTGTGTTACAATTCTATTATACCACTATAGTAGCCAAAGAAAACTTCTTAGGCTACCTATAAAAAATTAAATTATTTATTTTTTTATAATTTTTAAATTACCAAATTTTTTTTCAAGATTATTATACATTTTTTTCAAAGTACTTGGATCTTTTGGATAATCTTCTGCCCAACCTCTATAATATACATCATAATCACTTCCAGTTATATCATTTACAAATCTTCTAAAAATAGTTTTTTTAAATAATATTGGTGGTATTTTAGTTCTTGGTCTTATTATTTTTCCATCTGTATCAATAATTTCTATTTCTCCTATATCTAATATATATTCATTATACTCTGTATTTGTTATTTCTATTGGTAAATCATAGAAATAATTATTATCAGAATATTCTCTTATTTTTTCTTTAGGCATTATGTATTCTTTTCCATTTACTGTCATTTTAAAGTCATTATAAAATTTTATTTTATAATTTTCACCACCTCCTTTAAGAGCAAATATTTGCTCATCGTCTATAAATCGAATTTCATATTTATTATTTATTATATCATTCATTTTATCTATATCTTCTTTAGGTATTCCCATTCTATTTATCTTACCATCCTCTATTATTGCATAAGCATCTATATAGGTTCCAGTTAAAAAATGTGGTTTAAATCCCCAAAAACTATTGCTATTACTAGAACAAGCACTAGTAGTTATAACTAAAATAATCGAAATTATAAGTTTAAAACTATTTTTTATCATTTTTATCAGCTCCTCTATTGATGAATTTCCAATTGAAACATTGAAACCATTATGTCTTGATTTCTCTTCATCTTGTAAACTTTCAAGATGTAAATTTGCTACATTTATATTTACATCATTGCCTATAATATTTCCACCTTTTATAGAAAAATCTTGTCCTTTAACTTTAATATCTTAATAAGTATCCTAAGAAAATCTTTTAGGATACATATAAAAAATTAATTATTTCTTTAGATTCTTGTATTCTTTATATTCTTCTATTGTTCCATTAAATAATATTTTTGTTCGTGCTCCTGCATTTATTGTATCCAAAATTACACTATATTTTTCTACATAGACATTTTTTTTAAATGAAAGGGGAGGTATATCTATTATTGTTCCATCATCTAATTGGACTTTTCCTATATATGCTTTAAAATCATCTGTTATTACTACTCCTTGCTTATATAAGAATATATTTCCATCATCATCAGGATTATTTTTTAATATGTATTCTTTATTTTTATTATCAATTATTTTTATAGTTGAAGATAATATTTTAACATCATGAGGAGTATTAACATTACTTCTAACATCTGATACCCCTATATATTTAATTGGGGAATTTTCATCTTCATGATTTATCAATTCTGCTGATATAGAAAGTTTATCAATTCCATAACTACTAATTGGATAATAACTATACACATGTAATATACATGATGTAAAAACTAATAAAGACACTAAGCTTATAAATATTTTTTTCATTATTTACCTCCATACCTTCTTTCTTGAACTCTTTTATCTTCCCATCTTTCTATTATACTTCTCATATCTTTTCCATCCATTTCACCTATTTTATAATTATAATTTGGTACTGCTATCTTTTCTTCTTTACCCTTTATTGTTTTTCTTTCATATATACCCAAACTTTCATCCCATCTATAATGCTCATCATTATATCCAATATTATCATGTTTATGACCATCTGTATTTATTTGCATTCCTTGAGCTGCTATGGATGATACCCAGTCTCCTATGTTTCTCATATAATATAATTGTGCTCCTGTATCTAGTCCTTTCATCCTTTTATCTAATTTTCCATAACCTAGTGCTGTTATTGCTATTCCTTTTATACCTATAACTCCTAGATTTTTTTTGGCTATTTCTTTTCCTTCATCTGTATCTAAGAAATGTATCATTGCTGCTGCTCCATATATTGAGCCTTGGCTATGCCAATTCATCGTATTTAATTCTTTAACAAGTAGCCTAAGAAAACTCTTAGACTACCTATAAAAAATTAATTATTTCTTTTGTTTCTTATAATCTTCAACTGTTCCACTAAATATTTCTTTTCTTGGAATACCTTTACTAAAAGCATCATCTAATCCACTATATTTTTCTATTTTTATATTTTTTTCAAATTTTAATGGCGGAATATCTATTATTTTTCCATTATCTAGTTCAACTTTTCCTATATACATAGTAAAATCATTATTTATCTTAATATTTTGTTCTAATAAACTAATTGTATACCTATATTTTCTATCTACATTTACAATATACTCTTTATTATTATATATAACTTTTACAGTTGGAGACAGTATTTTTACATAATGTTTATTCATTCCACTATTTTTTTTATCGTAAACTGATATATGTTTAATCAATGATTTTTCATCAAGAGATTTTTCTAAATAGGTACTAATATATACATATTCTTTATAATCTGCATTTATATTATTTAATGGTTTAGGATAATAAGAATATTGTATTACTGTACATCCTGTTAATATAAATAATAAAATTATTAATAATTTTTTTTTCATTTATTTACCTTCCATTACTTTTTCTTGAGTTCTTTTATCTCTCGTTCTTTCTATTATACTTCTTTGATCTTTTCCATCCATCATCCTCATTTGATAATTATGTATTGGTACATCATTTGTTTCATATATACCTGTTTTTTCATCGTAATTGAAGTGACTGATATTATATCTGTTATTATCATGTCCTGTTTCGTTTGTATTAGCTGGCATCCCCCATGCTGCAAAAAATGATACTGGTTCTTTTTGATTTCTCATATAGAATAGGTCTATATTTGAATTTAACCCATGTAGTAAATTTCCTAATTTTGTATAACCTATCTTTGTTATTGCCATTCCTTTTAAACCTAATTTTTCTACATTATTGGCTAGTAGAGATCTTCCTTCTGGATCTTTTCCCATATGTAAAAATGTTGCTGTTCCATTTATTGAAGATTGACTATGCCAATTATTATTTGCTAGTAATTCTGGATGTGCTCTATATATATTTTCCATACTTCTTGCTCCCCAATTTTGATTTCCTAGTAAATCTCCTAATTTTGTTACCAATGTTTCTGTTGTATCCATTATCGCTCCTGCACTCTTATTACGAATTACTAACATCTTTATTGTCTCTCCTCTTCTTAATGCTGCATCTTCATCTGGAGTAAATGTTGCAGCTGCAGCTCCTGCAATTGCCTCACTTGGACTATTAAATACTCCATTCGCAGGCAATGGCTTGATTCTTAAATTTTTATCTATTTTGTCATTAGGTCCTACAATTTTAGTTTTACTATCTACTAACAATGCTCCTTTTCTATCAAGTAATGGCTTTCCATTTTTATCCATTACTACTGTTAATTCAGCATATACTAGTTCTTGTTCTCCATCAACATAACGTTTCTTAGATGACTGTAATTGACCCGCAATTCCTCCTGTATATTCTTTTGTTGGTACTATTCCCAAAATTCCATTTTTTAAATCATGATCTAATACTTTTTCAATCTCAAACATAATGTTTGAAACTCCTTGACCTAGTTTATTCTTCAAATCATACTTTCCACCAGTCATCTTGTCTAAATCACTACCTAGACTTTTTCCATATTCTCCCATTATATCTGATACATCACTCCATTTTCTCCTATTATCTTTATATTCAATTCCAATTGTTCCAACATTTATATCTTTAGTTACTATTTGAGCCTTACTTTCATCTCTATTGATATTTGGATTAACTGTTTCTCCACCAACTATTACTGTTCCTGCTCCTATTGTAGCTCTATTTATTTGTTCTCTATCTGTTGCTCCATAGTTTGCTCCAATAGACTTTGATATATTCCATTCAGCTTTATCATTTTTACTAAATGAAGCACTTCCATTAATACCAAAGTTATATCCTTTATCCTTATCATAAATATCTGAATATTCTAATTCAGCTGTTCTTAATATGGTATTTCCTCCTCCTATTACTGAACCTATTAAATTTGTTTTTTCTCCAACAGTAATATTCGCACTATTCTTTCCAATTATTGAACTTTGTTCATTTACCCATGATTTATCACGATTTCCATATTCCATACCTAAACCAGCTGAATATTCTTTTCCTATTCCTGAAGATGAACTTCCAAATGAAGCATTATACCCTTGATGTTTCGATTTTAATTTATCTTGTAAACTTTCAAGATGTAAATTTGCTACATTTATATTTACATCATTACCTATAATATTAGCTCCTTTAGTAGATAAATCTTTACCTTTAATATCAATATTTTCTCCTATTATTTTACTGTTTCTATAACTTTCTGCCTCTGATTTATCTTTTGTTATATTTGCTCCTATATTAAATTGATCTGTCAATAAGTTATAGCTTCCACTTAATGACTTTGTGCTTTCACTATTTTCTTCAGTAGACTTTCCAGCAGAGATATTAATATTTTTACCTGCATTAATAGAGATATTTTTTGAAATAACATCAACCATTGTTAAGTTCATATCATCTCCACTTTTTAAAGTAAGATTATCCTGAGATATTAGTTTACTTCCAACACTATTAGTTATATTTGAATTTTCTTTTGTATTTATGAAACTTCCACTTAGATATATCCCTGTTTCAGCATTCCCACTTTTAGGTCCATTAGCAATTAAGTTTGCCTCTTCTACTGCCTCTTCATTTCCTGCTAATGCTTCATTTAAATCTTTTCCACTTAATAGTTTTTGCGCTATTTTTGGCATATTTAAAAGTTCTTTTGAATTTTTAACTACATCTAATGAAGATTTTAAAGTTTCTTTTATCCCTTCAGTTTTTACTCCTAGTGCTAATTTTAGTTCAATTTCTTTTGAAGAATAATTTCTCTTAAAAGTATCTTTTTTATCAACTATATTTAATTGCTGACCAGCATTAATTAACATATTTTCACTACTAAAATTACCAGCTTGTATAGTTGTGTCATTTTCACTTTTAATATATAAATCTTTTCCAGCATTAATATTACTTGAAGCAACTGTTGTTTTATGTATTCCTTCTTTTGTTTGACTTCCTTTTATTTTTGCTCCTATTTCAAAATTTAAGCCTTTAAAATCTGCAAATAATGATGTTCTATATTTTGTTTCTTTTTTGTAATTTTCTTCAATATTATCTCCAGCCAATATATTTACATCTTTTTTTGCCAAAATATTAATATCTTCTTTTGAGGCTGTATTTGAAGCAACTATATTTATATTTTTTTCAGATACTAAATTTACTTCTTTTCCTGCTTCTACATTTGAAGATATATTTTTATATTTCAAATTATCTTCTAAACTCATTCTTCCACTTAATTTCATAAATCCTGTTTTAGTTTTTTGATGTACTTCTGATGAGCCTTGTTTTCCACTTATAATATTAATATCTTCTTTAGCTCCTATATTTAATTTATTCTCTGCTAATAGATTACTTCCTACTACTGTAGTATTTTTCTCACTTACAATATTAACATCCTTTCCTATTATTTGTGTTGGGACAAGTTTTTCATCATATTTGATATCTGTACTTGATTCTGAACGACCAAAACCTTTACTCTTACTATGGCTTTCTTTATGTAAAATAGAATCTTTTCCAGCTACTATTGAGATATCTCCCTTAGCTTGTATACTTGCCTCATTAGTTGCAACTATATTTGAACCATTTATCCCTATATCGCCTAATGATGTCAAACTTATATCCTTAGCTTTTAAATTACTTCCTACATTAGTTTTCTTCTCATCTAATACATAATCTTTTCCACCATCTCTTACCTTTTTATCAATAGCTTCAAGATTTCCTATAACTAGATTTTTTCTTGCACCTATTTCTATTTTATCCTGAGCTTTTACATCTGCTCCTGTATTCTCTACATTATTAGCAATAATAGAAATATTATTTCCTACAATATTTCCACTACCTCTAACATCAGTGTAAACATCATGATAATCGTTATCGTGAATTGATAATTTCTTACTATTCTTTATATCTCCATTTTCGCTAAAAATATTAATATCATTTTCTGCTAAAATATTTCCACCAATGTTTTCTATATTTTCCTTTGCTATTAAAGCTACATTATTTCCATAAATTCCTGTATCTGAATATGCTGCATTTTGATAAATATTTTTAGATTTTATTAATACATTATTTTTAGCTATTATTTTTCCACTATTATCTACAATAGAGGCATTATTTACAACAAAATTTCCACCAGCTTTAATAATATTACCTTGTTCTTCAACAATGGATTTTAGAGTATTTTCACTTAAATATAGCTTAGGTATTAAGACTTTTTCTCCATTGACTACTTCTTCCACATACCATAATATATCTGATTTTAAATTATTTATTTGTTCTTTAGATAGCGCTATTCCTAAAGATAAATTCAAATCTTTTTGAGCTGCTATTGCATTATCAAATAGTTTTTTTCTTTCTTCATTTACATTATTGGTCCTATTTTTAAGATATATTAATAAGAAAATTCATTATTTGTTAAATATTTTTTCATATATTTTATCCATTTTTTTAAATTTCTTTTATATTCAGCATATTGTCTTCCAACTTCTTCACTTTCTTTTATTTTCTTAATAAGTTCTTCCTCTCTTTTTGGAGTATTAACTTTTTCTCTTCTTAAAATTTCCAATTCATCTAAATATTTAAAATACTCTTTTCCCCTTCTTTTCAGTTCTTCTAATTTTTGGTTTTTTTGATTAATTATATCTATATGTTCTTTCTTAATATTTTCTTTTGTCCAGATTATTTCATTATCTAAGTTTCTTATTTCATCAGGATAATTATAGATTGATATTTCAATTACTAAACATCCATCCCAATCCTCAAATTCTCCATGTTTCAAATCATCTTCGTCTATTTTACTAAGAACCTTATAGGCAACTGAATCATAACCTATTTCAGGTAAATTAAAAGGTTCTTCATTACTGTAATTACTTTGACTATCTTCAATATATTTTCCTATAATTTCAAATTTTTTCTCTTTCCATATAAATTTTAAAATTTTTTCTTCACATCCCCATAAAAAAATAAATAATTCATCAAAAAATATATCAACATTTTCATTCATATTCTCTTTTCCCTTCTTTAATATATTCATGGTTTAGGATTCGCTGGAATTATATGTGATGTCCCTTTTGAATCATAATGTATTGTAAATCTAGTTGTTACGCTTCTTTCACCTTTTAAGTTAACATATATTCCTGTATATTTACCCTGTGTATACACTATTTCTTTAACAATGAGCTTCATCTGTTAATAATACTTCTGGTATTACTCCTTGATAGCCATTTTCTCTCAGATATCTTTCTATTAAATTTTGTGCCAGCTTTTGTTTATCTTCTAAACTTAAGTTTTCTTCTTTTATCAAATTAAATTCTTTTTGATGTTCATCCTTAAATTTATCTAGTAAGACTCCTTTTATATTTATTATATTTTTAATTTTTATTTTTGTATACTTTTTTACTTATAGATGTTTATTTTTTCATTCTCAATAAAATTTTTTATATTTTGAAATATTATTTTAAATTCTTTTTCACTTTCTTTATTATTGCTATAAATATCAAAAGAATTGGGTTTTCTTGCATAATTACATACAAGGTATTCTTTTTTATCTTCTGTTTTTATACAAATCCTTTCATAAGGTTCAAAATAGTATATATATTTTAAAGGTTGAAATCCTCTTCCACTTGCATAAAAAAATTTTTTAGGAGGAAAGTCTAAAATGCTAATTATAGAATCTAACTTTATATTAAATTTTTTTAGTATAAAAAATTTTTTCAATATTTTTATTTTTTTTTCATAGTACAGTTTATCGTTTATTATAATATATTCTTCATAAGGAAAAAAATATATTATTGCATTTTTTATAGCTCTTATTTGAAAATAACTTATTACAAGAAGTAAAATATCTAATAAAAAATCTATCTTAAATATACTAGTTGTTATCATTATGATAAAAATTATTAAAACTAAAAGTTGCATAAATAATAACAATAAAAAATAATAAAAATTATCTGAAAAATATGAACTTTTATAAACTATTTTTTTCATTTTGAAAAATCCTCCAAATCATATTTTTCTAAGTTAATTTTTTCACCTGTAATTCCTTCTACAACATCTTTTAAGTTTTTTAACTCTTCCATACTTTTATAGAAAGTTTCAATTTCATTTTTAGAATTAATTAATTTTCTTATCCTTTCTTTATTAATTTCTGATAAGTTTTCTAATGGAATTACTTTATTTTTCCCTATTCCTCCTAAAAATCCAATAGTTGGAGTTCCTAACCCTATATTTATTTTAAATTTTCCTTCATTCTTCGATATTTCCATTTCAAACTCTCCTCTTACATAATAAGCTGCTTTTCCTTTTACTGAACCATAATATCCTTCTAAATCCTTAATAGGTGTATCTGGTTTATCATATGAATTTACACTTACTCCTATGTCAATTAATGTCACTCCAACATATATTTGTCTTCCTTTTAGATATCCAAATTCTTCCTTTCCTGTTTTCGGATCTTTATAGTAAATTAGTCCTCTTTCTAATTTTCCTCCTACTGGTCCTGCAGCTCCTTCAAAAGTTATTGACAGTCCTTCATAATATTCCCTTCTATCCATAGGAATACTTTCGGCTAGTTCCTTTCCTTCTTCTCCCGTTATAACATTCAGATTATTTCTTATTCTAGCTAAGGTATCTTCTGTTGCTTCCTTACTTACCATTCCTCCTGTTCTAGTTTCTAATTTGTCTCCTGAATAATTAGCTATAGCTTGATTTCCTGTCTTATTATCTTCTTTACTATAATGTCCGAACTCATGTCCTAAAGCATTTAGTATTTTATCTCTATTTGCACTTGCTAACATCTTTCTATCAAATACTATCACATTTGTTAAGGTATCTGTATAATATGGTCCATTTGGATCTTCTACATCTGTTAGTACCATCTTTATATCTGGTCCTGCATAACCTTTTGCTCTTAGGGCATCATTTAATAATTTATTCATTACTGATACTTGTTCTACTTGTGTTTTATCATCTATTTTTCCATTCTTTATTGCTTTTTTATCTAGTATTGATAAGTATTCTGGATTCTTTGCTACTTGATCTCCTATTGCTCTCATCATAGATAATTGTTTATATCTTTCTAGGAAATCTCCTTCTGTTTTACTTTTATTTCCTAGTGCAGTAGTTAAATCACTTATTATTCCACCAGCTTTCTTTAACTCTTCCTGTTTATCCTTTCCTAGTAAATCAGTATGAAGCTCTGCATCTAAATGTTTTTCTTCATCTTTTGTTTTTTCTTGTGCCTTATCAATATCTGTATTAAATCCTAAGTCTTCTGCGCTTGTTTTCTTTCCAGATATTTCAAAGTCTGTATTTATTGCACTAGCCTTATTTATTTGTTCTTTATCTATCTTATCATGCTTTACTGATATATTTGGTACATCTGTTCCAAAACTTATTCCTCCACCAATATTTTCATATTTGTTCTTATCTTCCAGGTCTTTTACTACTACTTTATTGGCAGATACTTTTAATTTTTCTTTTTCATTTTCAGAGCCTATTACTGCACCAATATTTGTTAAGTCCTCAGTATCTATTTTTCCACCATTTTTAGCTATTAATGAACTTTGCTTATTTACCCATTCTTTTTCTCCACTTCCTTTACTTCCATTAACACTTACACTAAAATTAGATGGATTCACTATGTCTATACTAAAACTTCCTCCATATGAGCTATCTTTTCTTTCTGATTTATCTTGTTTACTTTCTATTACTACATTCTTAGCTTTAATATCTAATTTATCTGCTTCAACATTTGCACCAGATAAAGTTAAGTTTTCAGAATTTGCTTTTAATTTTCCTCCTACATTAACTGTTGAGTTTATATAGTTTGTTCCATTTCCTCTAGCTCTTGTTCCTGCTTGTGATATTGATAAATCTGCTATTCTTCCTTCTTCAAGATTTACAGATAAACTAATTCCTGTTTGTGATGATGAACTAGATGATATGTATATTTTGAAGCATTGTTTAATATATCATAGCTATTTCCTGAGAAATCTATTTATACATCAAACTTTTTAAATTCCTCACAAAAAATCTTATATGCTTTTTCTTCAACTTCTTCTATTATTTCTTCTTGCTCCTCTAGTAGTTCTTCTTCTTTTCCCTCATCATCAATATCACATAGTATTTCTTCTATCTCAAAATATCTTTCATACTTAGAGGATAATTCAGGAAAATTCTTTTTAAAATATTCTTTGCAATCTAATTCTTTTCTTTCGTCTGCAATATATCTTCCATCATTTTCTTCTATTGTAAATTTTGCTTTTGAAAAAAGTAAATAAGAAGTAAATACTGAATATTCACAGTAAGAAATTATTATTTCTTCAACGTTTAGTTCTTTACAGTAATCTATTAAGTACTTTGTATAGTCTTTATTTGCCCAACGGTTTTCAAAAGCTCCATTTATCTGTGAAAACCATATTTCTTTTTCTTCATCTTCTATTTGTCCATTACTTTCTAAATCTGCCACGAAGCAAAATAATGAATCATTCTTAAAAGAATTTTTTATTATTTTTCCATTTCTTTTTAATTTTAATTTATAAAATATTCTCATAGTTACAGACATACTACTTCCTCCCACTCTTATATTCTTCTTCTATTTGTGTCATCTTGGCTATCCAATTTATAAAAGGCTCCTTAAAATCATATTTACTTATAAGAGGATACTCTTTATCAGCTTCCTCATATTCTTTAACTTTCAAAGGTTTATATTTAATTAATTCTTTAGGTGCTATATCTAAGTCTATTTCTAAATTATACCCATGAATAGATGCAATTTTTGCAAATAAAAGTAATTGAGGTTGCAAATAAAATTCCAGATCATAAAATGTATCCCTTGCCAAAATTTTTCCCTTTTTTGGATCCATTATAGGTTTTAATGCCTTTTTCATCTCATCAACATTTGCTTCAGAAAGTGCTAAATAAAATTCATGTGTTAGAATATATTTTTTATGTCCAGATGGAACATCATTTAAAAATATTAAACTTCTTTTTTTTAATGCTTCCCAATCGCCCTTTAAAGCTAATAATAAATTTCTATTCATAAATAATGTTGTTCCCCAACCTTTATGATAATCTGGCTTATCTTCAAGACAAATATCATTTAGATTATTTATTAAAAACTGATGTATAAGTGGATTATCTGACATTATTTCAGGAAAAAATTGGAGAACTATATCTCCATGATATGCCCAATCTATTCTACTATTTCCTAAAATTTTTAATTTTCCAGAAATGCTTAAATATCTTTTAAAACCTATAATATCTTTATTTTCATACCATGCTAATATCCCTTTACTTAAATAACAATCTGAATTAAATGATAAAGCTGTAAATGTTTTTATTTCTTGATCTATCCATTCTGATTCTCTTTTTGTTTTTTTCATTCTTTCTTCAAATTCTTCTTTATTTTTTACTAAAAAATACATTATTCCCCCTATTTTATTACAACATTTGATAATATTAGTTCTCCTGTTGTCTTATCAATACCACTTATATATGTATCATAATTTCCTTGATTTACTAGTTTCAAAAGTTGCTCCTTTGTATAATCCCCCAACTTCTCTCCTGGTATGTTGCTGAATACCTTTTTTATCCAACCTTCTGATAATTGTAAAAGTTTTCCTGCTCCCTCAGATACTCTTGTTGCACCACTAGATGTAAGTTGTTTACTATCCATTATAACTAATTGTAACCTGCCATCTGTCACATTCACAAAAATATGATCAAAACCATTATTACTTCCATATTTTCCATCTAATAACTTATATCCATACTCTTTTAATACATTATTTGTTATTTGTTCAGTTAGTTCTCCAGATTTATCTCCATTTTTTATAACTTCTTGAGCTAATTTTAAATTTTTGCCTTCTAATTCTATAGCATATCCTTTACCTTCAACTGTTTTATTTCCTAAAATATCTTTTCCTTTTATTCTACCAGTTTTTGAGCCATAAATTTTTTCTTTAATTTTACTTAATAAATCTTTTTTAGGTTCTTTTCCATTTGGATCAGGACTTTGTGAACTTCCACTACTTTCTTCTTGCTTCTGTCCTTTTCTTGCTTCTTCTAATTTCTCACCCTTATCTTTAGCTTCTTCAATATATTTAATTACTGCATCTTTGGTTGCAAATAATTCTGGATTATCTACTAATACTTGTGCCCATTGGTAATTTTGTGGGTTTGATAAAAAATTATAAACAACAGGACCATATTTATTATTGCCACTGGTCCATACTTAACAACTAAATCGCTTACAGCTACTACAGCTACTGGAGCTAAAGCTAAAACAAAGTGTTCCCTATCCTTCTCAGGTACAAGTTTGGCCTCTGCATATTGTTCTTCTAATGATTTTTGCTTTGGATACTTTGTTCTTAAACTTTCAAGATATTTCTCTTTATCTGTTTCACTAAATACTTTTGTCTTATCTTCCTTTTCTAACTTGCTTCTTGTATATAGTGATGTTTCTTCTCCAAGATAGCCCTCATCATAAGTATTCATATGAGCTAGTTCATGAACAAATACTTTTGAAAAATCTTTATTATTTAGATTATTTATTGATATAAATATTCTTTCTTTTCTTCTTTCGCCTGTTTCTTTATCCTTTGAATCTACACTAAATGAATTTTCTTCATCTGTTAATATTACTTCTGGAATATCTCCTTTGTATCCTTTGCTAACATTGCTCTATCAAATACTACTACATTTGTTAAGGTATCTGTATAATATGGTCCATTTGGGTTCGTTACATCTGTCAGTACCATTTTAATGTCTGGTCCTGCATATCCTTTTGCTCTTAGGGAATCATTTAATAATTTATTCATTACTGATACTTGTTCTACTTGTGTTTTATCGTCTATTTTTCCATTCTTTATTGCTTTTTTATCTAGTATTGATAAGTATTCTGGATTCTTTGCTACTTGATTTTCTATTGCTCATCCTAATAAATTTCTTTTAAAAATTAATTATATTACTTTTTAAATAACCTCTTGTAATATAAAAATTAATGTGAAAATGTCTAAAATTATGCTTCCTATCAGATATTCATAAAAAATTAGTATCCCCATCATAATTTCTAATTTATTTTTCTTATATTTTATCTTTAAAATTAAGAGAACAATAATTCCTAAAATATAAATATACTTTCTAAAATCAGCTGGACAAAAATATAAAATTTTTGTTGCTAAAAAAAATGAATAATTAATTATTCCAAAGATTTTTTTACTCAAATTAATTTCAATAAATAGAAAAATTAAATTTAAAAGAATCATAAAATAAAATATAATTCCATAAGGTAATGATGATTGAGTAATTTTTACCATACTATGTAGATTATTTAAAAAGTTCAAAAATTTTATCATTATTTTATCTCCATTTATTCATATATTCTTGGTATATTTTATAATTTAATTTCCCATTTTTATCAACTACTTCTCTAAATAAATAATCTTTAAAATATAATTTTGACATCTCATATAATTCCTCTCTTTGAGCTTTTGTAAGCTTGTCTTTTGAGTTGACTCCATAATCTATCCAAGCTGGAACATCTATGCCCAAATGTATTATATTCTCATAAGCTACATCAAAATCTAAAAAATTATAACTTCCTTCCCAAACACCCATATTATATGTACCATTATTTATCCCATCATTTATTATTTCACCAGTTTTTTTATTAATAACAACTTCTTTTCCTTTTTTATTTACATATTTTTCATTTGGAAATTTTATGTTGATAGAAACCTCTCCATTTTCATTTATTTCTATATTATGTAACTGAGCCATTGAATCAGGTAATTTATCATATAGTTCTTTTTCTAATTCTGTTCTTTTTTTGTTATCTTTTTCTGAAGCAATTTTTGCTCTTAATTTAGCCTGTTCTTTTTCAAAATCTTCTTTATCCTTAAAAACAACATTATTAGTATCTTGAATATAATAATAAGTGTATTTTTCAGGATTATTTAAAATTTTTTCTTTTGTTACTTTATACATTTTAGATAATAAATATGTATTATCTTTTACAAACTTTTCAGCTTCTAAATATTTATTAAAATTTTTCCAATCTACATAATGTTCCTTATCTTTCTCAGGTACAAGTTTAGCTTCTGCAAATTGTTGCTCTATACTTTTTTGATCTTTATATTTATTTCTCAAGTTATTTAGATAGTCTGCTTTTTCTTTTTCTGTAAATACCTTATTTTTGTTTTCGCTTCCTATCTTTCTTGTTGTATGAAGTGATGTTTCTTCTCCATCTTTTCCTTCATCATATGTATTCATATGAGCTTTTTCATGTCCAAATAATCTTGAGAAAGCTAAGTTTGGATCTGCTATATCATTTTTTGAGAAATATATCTTTTCTTTTCTTTTAGCTCCTGTTTCTTTATCTTTTGAATCTACTGAAAAGGAATGTGCTTCATCTGTTAATAAGACCTCTGGAATCTCTCCTTGATATCCATTTTCTCTTAGACATTTTCTTATCAATTTCTTAAAAATATATTAAGAATCTTTTTGAGAATAGGGTTATAAAATTCTTTATTTCTATAACCCTATCTCTTAAATATTATTATTTTTTAAATGAACTCCTACTATCTCTTATTTCATTTATATCCTCTTTAAGCTTTGACATAGTTACTTCTTTTCCATCAACACCATTATATCCTACTAATACCTTTTTATCTTCATATTCTTTTTTAGATAAATAATTTACATAGAAAATATAAAAATCTAATTCTTCAAAATTCATATCTTTGAATATTTCTAAATCTTTTATTGCTTCACTACCAGTATTAATTATATAATAATCATCTTTTTTAGATAAAATTAATTTTTTCTCATTTAAAATAATATTCGATACTTTTTTATATCTTTCTTCAATCTCTAAATTATAAATAACTGATAATTCCTCTTGTTTTTTTCTTACTTTATTTAACATTATTTTTTTATCTGCATATTCTTTAAGTTTGAGTAGAAGAATTGTATTTATTTTTAGAAAATCATTATGTTCTAAAAATAATCCAAATGAATAAGTTTTTCTATCAGTTTCTATTTTCATAAATTTTTGTTTTGAATTAAACAAATAATTCAATATACCTGGGTCTAACATAAGAGATATCCCAAATGTATCTTTAAAATATATTTTTTTAATCTCATCTAAAAAGATTTTTTTAGAATATAGAACTTTCTCTTTATTTCCTAAAGCTTGAATAATTAAATAATCTTCTCTTATTACAATTTTTTCAGCGGAGATATAAAATAAGGAAATATAAATATACCCAATTATTAAAATAACTGAAAGTGGATTAAAAAATATATTTATAGTTTTTAAAGTAATAATAGAAAATAAAGCTATAAAAAATAAAGTATATATTTTATAAAAAATTATATATTTTAAATAACTTTTAAATACTTCTACTTCTCCACATTGATCTTTTATTTCCACCATTCTCTAATTCCTCCATATAGTCAGAAAGCCTTTTTATTATGTCTGCTATTATAACAGCATTTTTTATAGCAGTTGTTTTATCTTTAGCTAATTCAGATATTCTATCCAACTCATAACCTATTTGTTTTTCAATCTCTTTCTTAGATTTTTTAATAAATTTTGAACTAGTTACAATTGAATTATCAACACTTCCATAAACATTAACAGGCAACTTTAATTCAACTCCATCTATACCTTTTGCTAATCCTCCACTTACCCTTATTCCTATAAATTTTTTATTGTCATCAAACAATAATTCTCCACCAATATTTAGAATTTTCACAGTACTATATCCTATACCTCCTACAAATGAATAACCATTAAGTTCTTCAGAGGTGTTTACATTTTTAAGAAAAACATATGATTTTCCACCTCCTATACCTATCATTCCTAATCCAATTCCAAAATCAGTTGTTTTTGCATATTCTAAATCACCTGTATTTTCATTATAAATTGTATACTTAGTTCTTCCACCATTTACTCTTCCTATAAATTCTGCCGAAACATTAATACTTTTTCCTGCTGCCCAATGTTCCTTATCTTTCTCAGGCACAAGTTTAGCTTCTGCAAATTGTTGCTCTATACTCTTTTGATCCTTATACTTATTTCTCAAGTTATTTAGATAGTCTGCTTTTTCTTCTTCTGTAAATACCTTATTTTTGTTTTCACTTCCTATCTTTTTAGTTGTATGGATTGATGTATCTTCTCCATATTTTCCTTCATCATAAGTATTCATATGTGCTTTTTCATGTCCAAATAATCTTGAGAAAGCTAAGTTTGGATCTGCTATATCATTTTTTGAGAAATATATCTTTTCTCTTCTTTTTGCTCCTGTTTCTTTATCTTTTGAATCCACTGAAAATGAGTGAGCTTCATTTGTTAATAAGACCTCTGGAATCTCTCCTTCGTATCCATTTTCTCTTAGATATCTTTCTATTAAATTTTGTGCCAGCTTTTGTTTGTCTTCTAAACTTAAGCTTTCTTCTTTTATCAAATTAAATTCTTTTTGATGTTCATCCTTAAATTTATCTAGTAAGACTCCTTCTATTGATTCTTTAAATTTCTTTTGATCTAAGATTTCATGTAAACTTCCTAATTTCTTAAAAGCATACTTTATTTCATTTCTCTTATCTTCTCCAATTAAATCAGTATGAAGCTCTGCATCTAAATGTTTTTCTTCATCTTTTGTTTTTTCTTGTGCTTTATCCTTATTTGTATTGAAACCTAAATCTTCAGCTTTTACTTTTTGTCCTGCTACTTCAAAATCTGTATTTAAAGCTGTGGCTCTATTTATTTGTTCCTTATCTACCTTATCATGTTTTACTGATGTATTTGGTACATTTGTTCCAAAACTTACTCCTCCACCAATATTTTCTTATTTATTCTTATCTTCTAAATCTTTTACTACTACTTTATTGGCTGATACTTTTAATTTATTTGTTTCACTTTCAGAACCTATTACTGCACCTATATTTGTTAAGTTTTCAGTATCTATTTTTCCACCATTTTTAGCTATTAATGAGCTTTGCTTATTTACCCAGTCTTTTTCTCCATTACCTTTACTTCCATTAATATTTGCACTAAAATTAGATGGATTCGTTAAGTTTATACTAAAACTTCCTCCATATGAGCTATCTTTTCTTTCAGATTTATCTTGTTTACTTTCTATCACTACATTCTTAGCTTTAATATCTAATTTATCTGCTTCAACATTTGCACCAGATAGAGTTAAATTTTCTGAATTTGTTTTTAATTTTCCTCCTACATTACTCAGTCCAAACTTCATACTAGTATGCCACTCCAACATCTATTGTTTCTGCTACATACATATCCTTACTAATACTTGTTCTACTTGAATTTAATTGTCTACTTTATTGTATTTTTCCTAAGATATATATTTTCATTCATAAATAAAATTCAATAGTATTAAATATGATATTCCAAAAGCAATTATTAAAGGAACTGCAGAAAAAATAATTGTTCCCAATATTATTTCTTTTATATCCATCTTTTTTTGCCTTATTTCTAATAAAATATTTAATATCATTCCAATAATAAATAATACTAAATACATATAAAAAATTTCATATTTAAAAAAAATAAACTCTAATATTTTTATAAATAAAAATATATAATATTTCTTCTTAAGTAATTTCACTTTAATTAAAGCATATATTTGAATTAAAATAACAGTAATTATAGTTAATTGCATTACAAATAATGCTAAGAAATCATTAGTATAGAGTAATAAATTTTTTAGCATTATAAATCACCTTTTATCATTTGCATGTAATCTTCATATATTCTATAGTTTAATTTTCCTCTGGTATTAACATAATCTCGGAAAATTAGATCTAAATAGTATCTGCTTCCAATTTCATTTAACTGTCTTCTTTGTATTTCAGTCAATTTACTATTTTGTTCAACATCATATTTTATCCATAGATTTACATCTGACTCATCAGCAAACAAATGATAAATTAGATTATCATAAGCAAATCCTTTTATTGTTCCATCTAGTCCAGCAATATTGTATGTCGCATTATTTATTCCGTCATTCACCCATTTTCCTGATTTCTTATTAAATACAGCTTCTTGTCCTATATTATTAACATGTTTTTCATTTGGAAATTTTAGATTAATAGACACTTCTCCATTTTCATCTATTTCTATATTATGATATTGGGCAGTTATATCAGAAACATTCCTATAGACTTGTTTTTCTAGTTCTTCCCTTTTTTTAGGATCTTTTTCATTCTTAATTTTTTCTTTTAATTCTTTTTGAAATTTTTCAAATTCTTTTTTATCTTTGAAAACTCTATTATTTTTATCTAAAAAATCGTAGTATACATATTGTGTCTGATTTTTTTCAATTTTCTTTTTAGAAACATTAAATTTTTTAGACAATTCTTCTATTTCTTTAGCATTTAAATTTGGATTTACATATTTATCATAAACCTCTTCATTAAAGAAATGTTCCTTATCTTTTTCAGGTACAAGTTTAGCTTCTGCAAATTGTTGCTCTATACTCTTTTGATCCTTATACTTATTTCTCAAGTTATTTAGATAGTCTGCTTTTTCTTCTTCTGTAAATACCTTATTTTTGTTTTCACTTCCTATCTTTTTAGTTGTATGGATTGATGTATCTTCTCCATATTTTCCTTCATCATAAGTATTCATATGTGCTTTTTCATGTCCAAATAATCTTGAGAAAGCTAAGTTTGGATCTGCTATATCATTTTTTGAGAAATATATCTTTTCTCTTCTTTTTGCTCCTGTTTCTTTATCTTTTGAATCCACTGAAAATGAGTGAGCTTCATTTGTTAATAAGACCTCTGGAATCTCTCCTTCGTATCCATTTTCTCTTAGATATCTTTCTATTAAATTTTGTGCCAGCTTTTGTTTGTCTTCTAAACTTAAGCTTTCTTCTTTTATCAAATTAAATTCTTTTTGATGTTCATCCTTAAATTTATCTAGTAAGACTCCTTCTATTGATTCTTTAAATTTCTTTTGATCTAAGATTTCATGTAAACTTCCTAATTTCTTAAAAGCATACTTTATTTCATTTCTCTTATCTTCTCCAATTAAATCAGTATGAAGCTCTGCATCTAAATGTTTTTCTTCATCTTTTGTTTTTTCTTGTGCCTTATCAATATCTGTATTAAATCCTAAGTCTTCTGCGCTTGTTTTCTTTCCAGATATTTCAAAGTCTGTATTTATTGCACTAGCCTTATTTATTTGTTCTTTATCTATCTTATCATGCTTTACTGATATATTTGGTACATCTGTTCCAAAACTTATTCCCCCACCAATATTTTCATATTTGTTCTTATCTTCCAGGTCTTTTACTACTACTTTATTGGCAGATATTTTTAATTTTTCTTTTTCATTTTCAGAGCCTATTACTGCACCAATATTTGTTAAGTCCTCAGTATCTATTTTTCCACCATTTTTAGCTATTAATGAACTTTGCTTATTTACCCATTCTTTTTCTCCACTTCCTTTACTTCCATTAACACTTACACTAAAATTAGATGGATTCACTATGTCTATACTAAAACTTCCTCCATATGAGCTATCTTTTCTTTCTGATTTATCTTGTTTACTTTCTATTACTACATTCTTAGCTTTAATATCTAATTTATCTGCTTCAACATTTGCACCAGATAAAGTTAAGTTTTCAGAATTTGCTTTTAATTTTCCTCCTACATTAACTGTTGAGTTTATATAGTTTGTTCCATTTCCTCTAGCTCTTGTTCCTGCTTGTGATATTGATAAATCTGCTATTCTTCCTTCTTCAAGATTTGCTGATAAACTTATTCCAGTTTGCGAAGATGAACTAGATGATGTATAGTTTTCTTCACTTGCTTTTATTGTAATATCTTTTTTAGCACTTAAATCTAAATCATTTCCTACTTTTACATCTGTACCTGAAATAGTAATACTTCCATTTTTAGATTTAATATTCATATTATTTCCAGATACTAATAAACTTTTTTCTACACTTTCATTATGCATTGATGATTTTGATTCACTTTTATTATATGAAATAGAAGCACTAAATATACGAGGCTTATACTTTAAAGTTTCTGCCCCTGTTGTATCATCAACAGAATATTCAAAATTTATTAAATCATTTGTTGCTTTTGCTCCATCTTTAATAGCTCCTACTACTTTTGAAGCATTGTTTAATATATCATAGCTATTTCCTGAAAAATCTGTAAGATTCTTTATATCTTTTATATTTTCAACAGTATTCACTATTGCAGGATTTATTCCTACATTTGCTCCTATTCTTGATGAACTTTGTTTTGTAGTATTATCATAGCTATTATTTGCTGTAGATATCTCTACTCCTTTATCTCCAGAAATATTTATGTCATTTTTTGCATAGATATCTACTGATTTAGCTTTCACTTTATTTGTTGCTTCTATATTGATATCCTTATTTGATACTATTTGAGAAGCAGTTTGATTTACTATATCTGTATCTGATGAAAGTTTATCTTTTCCATATGATAAGGAAACTCCTTTTGCACTTAAAGAGCCTGAGAATCCTTTCTTTTCTTCTTTATGTTTACTATATGCTTTTGTTTCTAATGGATTTATCTCTACATTTTTTCCTTTTAAATTAATATTTCCACTAGAAACTACTTTTACTCCTTCAAGTAAAAGGTTGTTTTTGCTATCATATGTTAAACCTTTATCTCCAGCTAGAGTAGCTGATAATATTGCTTTTTCAGCATAATTTTCATCTGTTACTGATTTAGAAGTAAGACCCATAAATCCTGTTTTAGTTTTCTTATAGTAAGAATAATTAATATCTTTTACTCCTGCTTGAGTAATATTTCCATCAGCTTTTATTTGTCCTTCTGTGTTCGCTTGAACATTGCTTCCTAAAAGACTCACATCTTTTTCACTTGTAATATTTACCTTATCTCCTATTATATTAGAAGCTACATTACGAGTTGCATAGGCTACACTTTCTTCTGAGCTAGAACGACCAAAACCTTTACTCTTACTATGGCTTTCTTTATGTAAAATAGAATCTTTTCCAGCTACTATTGAGATATCTCCCTTAGCTTGTATACTTGCCTCATTAGTTGCAACTATATTTGAACCATTTATCCCTATATCGCCTAATGATGTCAAACTTATATCCTTAGCTTTTAAATTACTTCCTACATTAGTTTTCTTCTCATCTAATACATAATCTTTTCCACCATCTCTTACCTTTTTATCAATAGCTTCAAGATTTCCTATAACTAGATTTTTTCTTGCACCTATTTCTATTTTATCCTGAGCTTTTACATCTGCTCCTGTATTCTCTACATTATTAGCAATAATAGAAATATTATTTCCTACAATATTTCCACTACCTCTAACATCAGTGTAAACATCATGATAATCGTTATCGTGAATTGATAATTTCTTACTATTCTTTATATCTCCATTTTCGCTAAAAATATTAATATCATTTTCTGCTAAAATATTTCCACCAATGTTTTCTATATTTTCCTTTGCTATTAAAGCTACATTATTTCCATAAATTCCTGTATCTGAATATGCTGCATTTTGATAAATATTTTTAGATTTTATTAATACATTATTTTTAGCTATTATTTTTCCACTATTATCTACAATAGAGGCATTATTTACAACAAAATTTCCACCAGCTTTAATAATATTACCTTGTTCTTCAACAATGGATTTTAGAGTATTTTCACTTAAATATAGCTTAGGTATTAAGACTTTTTCTCCATTGACTACTTCTTCCACATACCATAATATATCTGATTTTAAATTATTTATTTGTTCTTTAGATAGCGCTATTCCTAAAGATAAATTCAAATCTTTTTGAGCTGCTATTGCATTATCAAATAGTTTTTTTCTTTCTTCATTGACATCATTTGAATACAAATATCTTTTTCCAGTACCTTCTAATACTGCTCTAGTTATTAATCTATTTTCATAAAAAGAATCTCCTAAAAGCCTTATATCTCTATCAGGATTAAATTTTATTCTTGAGAAAAAATACTCCGAACTTAAATAGAATCCCTTATCTATCATTTTAGGATTTGTTTCTATTAAATATGAAAATTTTGGATTATCTACTTTTTTATTTACTATGAACATTCCATTGTCATTTTTTGGAATTTCTATATAGTCTTCTACACCAACAGCTGAATCTTTTTTAATTTTTTCTACTACTGAATTATTAGTTATTTTAAATGTGTCATCTATATTGGTATTTTTAATATTGCTATCTTTTTCTACTTTCTTTACATCATTAATATATCCAGATTTATGATCTTGATACTCTCCATTACCAACTTCTTTTGCATTAACAGTGAGATCTCCACCTGCAATTATCTGTGTTGGCTTATCTGAATATAGAGTTTGTTTATATGCAATTCCTGTAGAAAAGTTAGCATTCTTTCTACTATGTCTTCTACGAACTCTTTTCTTATAGCTATAGTTTCTTTTAAAATATAGTTCAATATCAACTTCTTTACCTTCTCTTGTATTATTAAGTTCTCCAGCATTGATAATAATATTTTTTCCAGCTAAAATATCTGCCTCTTGATTTAGAAGTTTATTTGTTATATTAAAAGTTAAATTCCCTTCTGTCTTTAAATATGCTTTATTAGATTTATAATTACTTACTCCTACTTTAGCACCATCTAAATACGATTCACCTTCCCATCTTTTATGATGTCTACTACTTTTGTTCCATTCTTCTTGTAATTGTTCTTCTATCCTTTGCTTTATTTCAGAAGGCAATTTACTTACATCGACATTACTTTGAGCTCCATTAACTTTTTTATAGCTATGACTACCTGTTAAATAGCCTTTGTTTGTAAAATTATTGGCTGTTATTTCTCCATCACCAGCAGCTTCTATAGTATTTAAATTTGTAATATCGCTAGTAAAATTCATATTTAAATTACCAAACGAAGATACTTCACCTTTATTTGAAAAGTCTTTTCCTTCTAATTTTAATAATTCTCTTGCATACAATAGTGAATTTTCATTGTTTTTAAAGCTATTATTTCCTTTTATTTCAGTGTTTCCACTACTTGCCATTATTGAATTATTTTCTAAATTATTGGCTTCTAACTTTAAATTTTTTCCAATTAGTTCATATTCATTTTTATAGTTTCCATTTACTTTTATATCTAAATCACTATTAGTTATATATGAGTTATCTCTTTCTAATTCATTTGTTTGTATTTTTAATAATTTTCCTGCACCTATATTTGTTGTTAAATTAACTTTACTTGAGCTTATATCTAATTCATCTTTTGAAAAAATGACTCCCTTAGTTTTATCATTTTCTAAAATGTCACTATTTATTATAGCTTTTCCATTAGTTACAATCTCATTTTTATTACTTAAGTTTTTACTTTCTATATTTAATTTATTTTTAGAAAAGACGATACCATTATTTTTAATATCTTTAATATTTATTTTTAAAGTATTGTTTGATTGAATTCTTTTATTATTTATTAAACTTCCATCATTTTTTAAATTTTTATTCTTAATTGTTACATCATTAACAGCTAATATATCTCCATTATTCGTTATTGCATCTCCTTCTAAAATCATTTTCGATGCTTGGATAAGTGAATTATTATTTAATACTCCACTATTTACAATCATATTATTTGTTGCTATTAATTTATCTGTACTTTCTAGTTTATCTGTCTCTATATTTACATTTTTTCCAATAAGCTCTTTATTATTTTTAATATCTTTTGAATTTATTACTATATCCTCATTAGATTGAATTTTTCCATCATTTATTATTTTTTTATTTTGACTAATACTCATATTACCAATAGAAAGGATATTACCATTATTCAATAAATCTACTGCTTTCAAATCAATTTCTTCTGATGAATGTATCATTCCTTTATTCACTAAAGTTTTTGTCATAATATTTTGCTTATCTGTTGTTAATATTTTTGTATTATTATCTAATTTATCAGCTACAATTTCTAATCTTTTTGCAGTAAGCTCATTATTTTCTATATTATTAGCTATTAATTTAATATCTTTATCTGAATAAATTTTTCCTTTTGATTTTAACTCTTTTGTATTAATAGAAATATCGCCATTCGCAAGTATATTATTACTTTCTATGTCTGTACTATTTATATCGATTTTACCAGAACTTACTACATCTCCTGTATTATCTATTTTTTGATTTACTATTTTTGTTTCTTTTTCCGAATATATTTTCCCACTATTTATTAATATTTTATTATTAATATTCAATAATTCTTTTGTTGCTATTTTATTGCTATTATTTATATTATTAGACTTTATACTTATTTCTTTCTCTGCAACAATTATTCCTTTATTATCAATACTTTTAGAATTTATGTCTATATTATTTTTAGCTTGAATATTAGCAGTATTTGTCAAATCTCCTTTTATATTTAGATCTTTATTTGCAAGAATGATTTTAGTATTTTCTACATTTCCTTTTACATTGACATCTTTATTGGCTTCTATTTTCCCTGAATTTTTTAAATCTCCAGAAATAGATATATCTTTATTTGTAGAAATCAAATTAGAACTATCTACATCTCCATTTATTGTAATATCCTTATTAGCTTGTATTTGTCCAGAGTTTTTTGTTTTTTTACTTTCTATATTAATTGTATTTTCAGCGACTAGTTTATCCCTTATTTCTGTTTCTGTTGAAGATATTTTAATATCTCCTTTTGCTTGAGTATCCTTTAAATATACCTTTCCCTTAGAAGATATTACAACATCTCCTTTTTCAGCATACATTGGAGCTTCTGTTTTTACTCCCACTCCATCTTCATTTACTACTATATTTATTCTTCCAGCATAAATTGAACCTAGTTCTCTTGCATCCAGTGCGTATTCTGGTTTATTTGGTTGTCCTTGACTTCCAAGTTTTAGATTTACTTCTTCTCCACCATAGATAGGTGCTGAAAGTTCTGCTACCCTTGCAATAAGTTCAGCTTTATTTATATTTCTTAAATCAAGACCTTTTCCAGCTACCTCTATTGTTCCTTTTTCTGGACTTTGTAAATTATTCTCACTTCCTGTTGTTAAAGTTACATTTCCAGTATTGATAAATCCTGCACTATTAACAAATATTCCATTAGGATTCGCTAAGATGTAGTTAGCTTTTTTACCTACTATTTCTTGATAGCCTTCTATTCTACTTCTATTTACTCCACTTACTTCATTTAAAATTGTATTTGCTTCTCTTCTCTCATTTTGAAAATTAGGATTACCATAAATCAATCCTCCAAGTTGCGAGTTTACAATATCAACTGAATTATTTAAAATAGCTCCTCTCCCGTCAACATTATATTCTTTATATACATTGTGAGAAATTCCATTGTTATTAGGAGCTTCTATATTTACAAGAGGTACACCATTTATGGCTTTATCAACATTCAAATTTTTACTTCTATCTGTGTCGGGAATTATTCCATCAGCTAAACTAACTATATGTAAAAGTAACATAAATGTTGCTATTAATCTTTTTAAACTTCCTTTCATTTTTCCCCCTAGAATCTATATGTTAAACTAGTATAAACTACAGCTTTATTATTTCTAAAATATCTTGGTTTATCTATTGGTTTTGCTATACTGAAACTTCCTTCAAAACCTTTAAAATATCCCCTTATTCCTATTGCAACTCCTTGAAGAGTTTCTACTTTGTAATCATTTACTTTATTATTAAAAACTCTACCATAGTCATAGGCTATATATGGTTCTAGAAATTCATTTCCTTTATATCCTATTTCATTTCTAATATAGAAACCTTTATCTCCTTGTGTAGATTCATCTTTAAATCCTCTTACACTTGTGTCGTCGCCTATTCCTATTTTTTCTTGTGAATACAATATATCTTTTGAATACTGTCCTACAATATTTGTTTTATAGTAAAAATTATTCATTGGTTTATACCAAGATATATTCATATTGTATTTTCTAAATTGTGCTTTTGGTGTATATTCTTCTCTATACCATTCTTCACTATCATTGTTAGCTGCAAATCTTTTTAACCCAAAGCTTACTCCTAAATTTGTATTCAATAGTCCTGAAAATATTCTTCCTGTATATGTTGTATCCACTGTTAAGACAGATAGTTTTCTTGAACTCAAAACCAATCGCACATCATCAATATAGTTTTTAGAATCTTTTAAGATTATTTTTGCTCCTATGTCTATTTTATGATTTTCATTTCTGTGTAACATTTTTCTTATTCCAAATGTCTGATTTTCTGTATTTCCTGTTGCTTTGTATGTTCTTCCTAATGCTGGGATACTTCTAAGATATTGAGAACTGTCATAGTTATAACTAAAAGTCCAATATTTAAAAGGAACAGATACTCCAAAACTGAAATTTTTAGTATCTCTTTCTTTGTATTGTCTTTGTAGTTTATTTTGATAAGAAAAAGCTAAACTTTCATTCAATCCAAATATATTATGAGTATTTAAGAAATATCTAAGTCTATGTCTTGAAGTCTCAAACTGTCCTAAATCATTATAGTTTACTCCAAAACTTATGGGCTTATTATCTCTTTTAATATATATGTCGCTATATCCATTTTTATAACTAGCTTTAATATCCAGCTTTGAATTATTCCCTAAATTATCAATTCCTTGATCTAAATCTTTAACATTTAAAATATCATTTTCTCTTTTGGGAAAAGTTATGAAAGTCTTAAACTTATTTTCTTTTTCATTATATATAACTTTAGCTATTTTTCCTTCTAAAACAAAAATGGATATCTTACCAATTTCAAAATCAGACTTGCTTATATCAAGTCCAACTTTTGTAGTAATATATCCATTTTCAATATATTTATTTTCTATTTCATTTATCAATGTATAAACATTTTTATTTTTACCTATATATTTTCTTAAAATAGCATTTATTTGAAAAGATTCAAGTATAGTATTTCCATCTAAATCAATAGAATTTATATTTAGAATTAAATTATTTTCTTCTTTATCTTTGTTATTTTCAGGCATATTAAAATTTTGAGTTTTTATTAAGTTATCAAAATTTTGTTGATCTTCTCTTCTTTTTTCTATATCTATTTCATCTACTGCATAAGTAAATGAAAACACAGATAAAAATATGAAAATAAATTTCCTATACATAAGCTTCCCCTCTCATATATTTATTAAATACTATTTTCGTTCATTATATATTATTTTTCTTTAAAAATCAAATGTTGAATTAGATATTTAAAAAATAATTGATGCAGTATTAGAAACTTATTTTCTCATAGTGTATGCTATCTAAAGTTAATTTTACTTCATTAAATTTTATTTCATACACTTTTAATTTTTCTCTACATTTTTCAATAACTTCTTTAAACCCTCTCATTTTTGTTGTAAAAATTTCTTCTAAATCAGCTATTGTTTTTTCACTTTCTCTAACATTTCCTTTAGCTTTTATATGTTCTCTTTCACCATGTCTAACTGGTATAGTTGTAAATGCTACATTATTATTTTTCCAAAATTCACTTATTTTTTCTCTTCCTACGAAAGTTGCAAAATATATCGTATTGTTTTCTTCGTTATAATAAAAATTAACTATTCTTACATTAGGAAAATCATGAACACTTGTTGCTAAAGCAATCAATTCAGATTCATTCATTATTCTTACAAACTCTTTTTTTGCTTCCATATTTTCAACTCCTATATTAAAATAAATTTTTCTGTATCTTATTTTAACATATTTTTTATAAACGTAAAACTTTTTTAATAAAATTTTATTTTAAATAAGCTTATGGATTATACAGGAAAGTATAAAATAAACATAAAAAATTAGTCTCTGACGTCCGTATTAGTTCGAAGAGCCTGTGTTTTCATTGAACTCGTAGAACTCATACGGCTGTCAAGAGACTTTATTTATTTCTTATTTATTTCTAGATTCTATAATTTTTTTAGAAATATTTTCTGGAACTTCTTCATATCTTACAAATTCATATTCAAATTGACCCCTACCCTGAGTTAAAGCTCTAAGATCTATTGAATATTTTAATATTTCAGCTTCAGGAACTTCAACATATAGCATTTGTTCCCCACTTTCTAAGTGGTCCATTCCTAAAACTCTTCCTCTTCTCTTATTTAAATCTCCCATTACATCTCCCATATATTCTTCTGGAATTGTAATTTCCATTTTTACAACCGGTTCTAATAAAACTGGTTTTGCTTTTTCTATTCCAGATTTAAAAGCCAATATTGCTGCCAATTTAAATGACAAATCATTTGAGTCAACTGGATGATAACTTCCATCATATAAAGTGGCTTTAAGGTTAATCACAGGATAGCCAGCTAAAACTCCCTTTTCTTTAGCTTCTATAAGTCCTTTTTCCACTGCTGGAATATAATTTTTAGGAACTACTCCTCCCTTTATCTCATCTACAAATTCAAAATCTTTATCAGAATGTTCAAACCTTATAAAAACATCTCCAAATTGACCAGCTCCTCCAGATTGTTTTTTATGTCTTCCTTCTACTTCAGCTTTTCCTAAAATAGTTTCTCTGTAAGACACTATAACATCTTCAAGTTCAGCATGAACTCCAAATTTATTTTTTATTTTACATAAAATTATATATAAGTGTTTTTCTCCTTGTCCTCCTATCAACAATTGTTTAGTTTCATAATTTCTTTTAACTATAAAAGTAGGGTCTTCTTCCATAACTTTTTGTAGTGCTGTACTTAGTTTTTCATCATCATTTTTATCAGCAGGCAAAACTCCCGAAAAAATATTTGGTTTAGGAAATTTTATTTGATTAAAAACTACTGAAAAATTCTTGTCACAAATAGTATCTCCAGTTTGAGTATACTGTAATTTTGTTGTAGCTCCAATATCACCAGCATGCAATTCTTCAACTTCTATTTGTTTATTTCCTTGCATAGTCATAACTTGAGCTATTCTTTCTTTTTTATTTTTAATTGGATTAAAAACCTCTGCTTCTTTTTTTATAATTCCAGAATTTACTTTAAAGAAACTAATTTTCCCTATAAATGGATCGACCAAAGTTTTAAATACTATAGCTGAAAACGGAGTTTCATCTGCTATTTTTACTCTTTTATCTTTATTAGTTTCAGGATCTTTTCCTATTCTTTCTCCACTAAATAATTCAGTAGGACAAGGCATATATCTTTTTAAAAATTCTAAAAGAGTATGTATTCCTATATTTTGTTGAGCTGAACCGACAATAACCGGTACTATATCCCCATTTACAACTCCTTTATGAAGACCTGTTGTTATTTCTTCAGCACTAAATTCTTCACCAGCAAAATATTTATCCATTAACACTTCATCGGTTTCAGCTATCGCCTCAAACAACAAATTTCTAATTTCACTCACATCTATATCTTTAGGTAATGGAGTATCGACACATTCTTTTCCATTAAAAATTCTACCTTTCATGTCAACTACATTTACAAAACCTTTAAATTCTTCTTTTTCACCTAATGGCAAACAAAAAGGAGCTATTTTTTTGCCGAATTTTTCTTTCAATTCAGCAAGTAATTTAGGATAGTTTACATATCCTTTGTCCATTTTATTAATAAAAATAATTCTAGGAAGTTTTCTTTCTTCTAATAGTTTCCATGCTTTTTCTGTCCCAACCTCAACACCAGCAGTTGCATCCATTACTATAACTGCTGAAGCAGAAACTCTTAAAGATGAAACAACTTCACCTACAAAATCAAAATATCCAGGAGTATCCAAAAAATTAAGTTTCACTTCATCATATTCTATAGGAATTAAAGATGTATTTATTGAAAAAATTCTTTTTACTTCCTCTTTATCAAAATCAGAGATTGTTGTACCGTCTTCCACATTTCCTTTTCTCTTTATGTAATCTTTAACAAAAAGTAAAGATTCCACAAGACTTGTCTTTCCAGACCCTCTATGTCCTAGTAGAGAAATATTTCTAATATTTTCTGTCGTAAAAACTTTCATATATGTTGCCTCCTTTATAATAATTTTCTATATTTTATAACTTTATATATATATTAGTCAATAAAAATTTATAAAATTTGTACTTTTATATTTTTTTTAGTACATTATGTATAAATAATCTGTTTTAAATATATAATTTTATAATCTTTTATAAAATAAATAAAGTTTCTTGACAGCCGTATGAGTTCTACGAACTCAATGAACATAGGATCTTCGAACTAATGCGGACATCAGAGACTAACTTTTATTATTTATTTTTATATTTTCCTATAAAAAAAACTACTAAGCATTTTTATTTTCCTTGCTTAATTTTCAAAAAAATAATATACTTTATAAGATATATAAATAATTTTAGGAGGAAAAATGAACCATAGTTTTTTTGAAAAAATATTACTAAATTTAGTGGAAGATTTAGTAGATTTTTTACCAATACTTGCCGGAAAACTTTTAGCTTTTTTATTTTTAATTTTTATTTGGCCAAAACTTACAAGACTTATTTTAAGAAGTATAGATAGGGCAACAAGTTTAAAAAATAGTGACCCTTTATTAATTTCATTTTTAAAATCACTTATAAAGACATTTATGTATATTGCTTTAGCTTTCTTACTCATAGGTGTTGTCGGAATAAAAGCTACTTCACTTGTAACTATTTTAGGAACTGCCGGAGTTGCTGTTGGTTTAGCATTACAAGGAAGTTTATCTAATCTTGCAAGTGGAATTTTAATCTTATTTTTTAAACAAGTATCAAAAGGAGATGTAGTTTCTAGTTTGGATAAAAATATTGAAGGTATTGTAGAAAGTATTCATATTCTATATACAACTATAAAGCAACACAACGGGCCAATAATAATAGTTCCAAATAGTCAAATTGCTAACGCTTCTATAATAAACTATTCAAGAAATCCATATAGAAGACTTGATTTAGTCTACTCTGCCTCATATGATGTCCCTATAGATAAAGTTATATCAGTTTTACAACAGGTTGCAGAGAATGAAGAAAAAATCATAAAAAATAATTCAGATATGCCAATTACTATTAGTCTTACAAAACAAAATGCTAGTTCTCTTGACTATATGTTTAGAGCGTGGGTAAAAAAAGAAGATTTTCTTCAAGCAACTTTAGATTGTAATGTTAGTGTAAAAAAACTATTTGATGCAAATAATATTGAAATTCCATACAACAAAATGGATCTTTATATAAAATCAAATTAATTTTGAATAAAGTTTCTTAACAGCCGTATGAGTTCTACGAGTTCAATAAACACAAGTTCTTAAAACTAATACGGATATTAAAGTCTAATTTTTAATCTTTATAAAATAAAAAAATTATGTATTTTTCATTTAATATACTATAATATAGTGTAGCAATAACAACAAGGGGGTTTTTAATTTTATGAAAAAATTTTTTCTGATGATTTTATCTACATTTTTACTAATTTCTTGTGGAGATAGTAGAGATGAAAATACACTTTATGTTTATAGTTGGGCTGATTATATTCCACAATTTGTTTATTCAGATTTTGAAAAAGAAACTGGTATTAAAGTTGTTGAAGATATCTATTCTTCTAACGAAGAAATGTATACAAAAATAAAAGCTGGTGGAGAAGGTTATGATATAGTAATGCCTTCTAGTGATTATTACGAAATCATGATGAAAGAAGATATGCTTGTAAAGTTAGATAAATCAAAACTTGAAAATACAAACTTTATAGATTCTGTTTATATGGATAAATTAAAAGAATTTGATCCTAATAATGATTATGGTATTCCTTATATGAGAGGAATTACTTGTATAGCTGTAAATAAAAAATTTGTTAAGGATTACCCAAAAGATTACACTATCTATGATAGAGAAGATCTTGCCGGTAGAATGACTTTACTTGATGATATGAGAGAGGTTTTTGTCCCTGCACTAGCTTTAAATGGATATAAACAAGATGCAGACTCTACTGAAGCGATGGAAAAAGCTAAAGCTACTATTTTAAATTGGAAAAAAAATATAGCTAAATTTGACTCTGAATCTTATGGTAAAGGTTTTGCAAATGGAGATTTTTGGGTTGTTCAAGGATACCCTGATAATATTTATAGAGAATTATCTGAAGCTGATAGAGAAAATGTAGATTTTATAGTCCCTCCTGGTGATCAAGGATACTCATCAATAGATTCTTTTGTCATATTAAAAGATTCAAAAAATATTGAAAATGCTTTAAAATTTATAAATTATATTCATAGACCTGATGTCTATGCTAAAATTTCACAAGCTATTGAAATTCCTAGTATCAATTTAGAAGCTGATAAAACAATTACTAAAAAACCTTTGTATGATGTTTCTAAAACTAAAGATGCTCAACTTTTAATGAATATTGGAGATAAGTTAAATATTCAAAACAAATATTGGCAAGAAATTTTAATAGCAAATTAGTAGTTTTTTATAAATGAAGTCCCTTGACAGCCATATGAGTTTTACGAGCTCAATAAACACATGTTCTTCGAACTAATACGGACGTCAGAGACTTTTCGCTATTTAAATTTATACTTTCCTATAGAGTAAAATAATAGAAAATAACGGGGGGATAAAATGAAATTTTCTATAAACAAAGAAATCTTAATAGAGATTATGGGAGATTATATAAATATATTAAAAGAAAATCCCATTAAACCTATTTTGGCTGGGCTTTTTATACAAGCTAAAGATGAAAAAATTATCTTTAAAGGAACGAATTTAGAGATAGATTTAATAAGATATACAGATGGAAAAATAGAAACTGAAGGGCAAGTTTTAATAAAACCAGCCTTACTTTTAGAATATATAAAATTAGTCGAAGAAACTGATATAAATTTTCAAAAAGAAGAAGGTTCTTTAATAGTTAATCACGCTGAATTTTCAATTCTTGATGATAGTTCTTATCCTGAATTAACAGAAACTACTCCAGCTACTATTTTAACAACTAATACAAATAAATTTGCTAATCTATTAGATAAAGTAAAATTTATTACTAGCATTTCTGGTACTAACGATTTACTTTTTAGTTCTATCAAAATGATTTTTAAAGACAATTTTATAGAACTTGCTTCTACAGATTCATATAGATTGATCTATTTGAAAGATCAAATTCCTAATAATGAGTATAAAGAAGTTTTAGTACCCGCTGAAAGTGTAAGCATTATACATAAGATTTTTAAAGATTTAGATGAAGATTTCTCTCTTTCAGCAACTGATGAAAAATTAATTCTAACTTGGAAAAATTCTTATTTTAGTTGCAAACTATTATCATTGAGTTTTCCGAATTTTAAAGCACTTATAGAAAGTAATAATAATGATAAAAAGTTTGAATTTAATAGAGAAGAATTAGTTTCTTCATTGAAAAAAGTTATCTCTGTTACTAAAAATAGTAATGATTCAAAAAATGTTGCAACTTTTAATTTCAGAGGAAATGAATTATTAATTAGTGGTTTCTCTACTAGTGCTAAAATCAATCAAAAAGTCTCTATGATAAAAAACGGAGATGATTTAAAACTTGGAATGAATTGTAAATATATAAAAGATTTCATTGATAATATTAATAATAATATAATTATAGAAGCTAAAAATGCTAATTCAATGTTAAGAATTACAGAAGAAAGTAATCCAGACTATATTTACCTTGTTATGCCTGTAAATATAAGAGTGTAATACATTTTCTCCTATAATATTGAAAATAGAGTAAAAGAAGGAGGTAATAGATATGAAAAATGAAATATTAAATTTAAAACCTGAAAGGGTTTTTCATTATTTTTTAGAATTATCTAAAATTCCTAGAGAATCTGGGAATGAAAGAGCAGTGAGTGATTTTTTAATTAATACTGCAAAAGAATTAAATTTAGAAGTTTATCAAGATAAGACTATGAATGTTGTTATTAGAAAAAAAGCAAGTGCAGGATATGAAAATTCTCCTGGAATAATAATTCAAGGACATATGGATATGGTTTGTGAAAAAGAACCAACATCTGCTCATGACTTTAAAAATGATTCTCTTGATTTATATATTGAAGATGGATTTTTAAAAGCAAAAGATACTACTTTAGGTGCCGACAATGGAATTGCTATTGCTATGGGACTTGCTATTTTAGAAGACAATAGTCTTCAACACCCAAATCTTGAATTATTAGCAACAGTTGAAGAAGAAACAACAATGAAAGGTGCTATGGAATTAGAAGAAAATATTTTAAAAGGTAATCTTCTTATAAATATAGACTCCGAAGAAGAAGCATGGGTTACAGCTGGTTCTGCTGGTGGAAAGGCTATTACTCTTTCTTTCGACTCAAATAAAGATAAAATTAACAAAAATGACTATGATTTTTTTGATATATCTTTAAAAAATCTATTTGGTGGACATTCAGGGGTTGAAATTGATAAAAATAGATTAAATGCTATAAAAGTTTTAACTGAAGTTTTAATCAATTTAAAAAAATCTTCTGATTTTTCTCTTTGTTTTGTAAATGGTGGTTCTAAAGACAATGCCATCCCAAGGGAATGTTTCTATACTTTAGCTGTAAGTAAAAATAATACATCTGCTTTTCTTGATGAGTTTAATAAAAAAGTTACTGAACTAACTAAAAAATACATTGTTCAAGAACCTAAAATTCTATTTGAAATAAAAAAATCTGAAGTTGAATACAATGAAATTTTTGAAAATAATATTTTAGATAGACTACTTGCAACTTTATCTGAATTACCAACTGGTGTAAACACTTGGTTAAAAGAATATCCTACTATTGTTGAAAGTTCTGATAATCTTGCCATAATAAAAATAATTAACGATAAAATAAACATAATAATTTCTTTAAGAAGTTCTAATCCAGAAATTCTTAATTCTTTGGAAGATAAAATAAAAAATATAGCTAAAAAATATGCTCTTAATTCAAAATCTAGTAGTGGATATCCTGAATGGAGATTTAGACCAGACTCTCACTTAAGAGATACAGCTATAAAAACTTATGAAACTCTTTTTAATGAAAAAATGCAAGTAAGTGTTATTCATGCCGGACTTGAGTGTGGAGCTATTGCAAAACACTATCCAAATTTAGATATGATATCTATTGGACCTAATATATATGATGTGCATACTCCAAAAGAAAAAATGGATATTTCTTCTGTTGAAAAATATTATAAATACATTATTGAGCTTTTAAAAAATTTAAAATAAATCTTAAGTTTTATAGTAAATTTAGTTAAATTTTAGTTTTAATTTTATGAATTCGAGGTAAAAAAATGAAAAAAATATTAACAAGTATTGGACTTGCACTAACATTAGTGGCTTGTTCATCATCAAATCCAAATATTATTAGCCATACAACAAAAACATACACAGGTAGAAATTTTGGAAAATATAATGTTGATTCTGAAACTTATGTTTCTAAAGCTCAAAATGAAAGAATACAATTTATAATTTTACATTATACTGCTGGAAATAATGAGGCATCTATAAAAGAGCTTACTTCTGGTAGAGTTAGTTCTCATTTTTTAGTTTTAGATAACGATGACAACACAGTATATAACTTAGTTCCAGTTGATAAGAGAGCCTGGCATGCTGGAAGTAGTTCTTTTGGTGGAAGAACAAATATCAATGACACCTCTGTAGGAATAGAAATTGTTAATGATGGAATTGATAAAAAATATAGAAGTTATCCTACATATCATCCTTATGACCATTATGTTGAATTTAATGAAAAACAAATTGAAAAGGTTGCTGAAATAATAAAAAATACTGCTCGTGAATATAATATTCCAGCAAAAAATATTTTAGCTCATTCTGATATTGCTCCAGGAAGAAAACAAGATCCAGGTGCTAAGTTCCCTTGGAAATTATTATATGATAAATATCAAATTGGAGCTTGGTATGATGAAACTGACAAAGCTCAATTTATGGATGAAAAAGTATTTAATTCACTTTCTATAAAGGATATAAAAAATGAGTTAAAAAAATATGGTTACTCTATCAATAGCAATGATGAGTGGGACAAAGAAGGAAAAGATGTAGTCTATGCCTTTCAATTACATTTCAACCCTAAAAATGCTAGTGGAGTAATGGATTTAGAAACTTATGCTATTTTAAAAGCTCTAAATAAAAAATATTCTAATTAGGTGAAAGTGATGACGGAAAAAGAAATTGAAATTTCTATGAATAAAGCTCTTAAAAAATTGCCTTTTGAATTAAAAAAAATAAAATTTTTTCTTGCTATTATCAAATTTTTTAAGAGAAAATAAAATTTTATAAAAAATAAAGTATCTTGACAGCCGTATGAGTTCTACAAGTTCAATGAACATAGGCTCTTCGAACTAATATGAGACGTCAAAGACTAATTTTAACTATTTAATTTTATACTTTTCTATAGAAAAAAGGGCTATTGCATCTTATGAGAAATATATAATTTGCAATAACCCTTTTATTATCCGATCAGATATTGAAAAAGTCTCTTGACAGTCGTATGAGTTTACGAGCTCAATAAACACAAGCTCTTCAAACTAATACGGACATCAGAGACTAATAAGCATTTAAATTTATACTTTCCTATAGAATAAAAAATTTATTTTTTTAGTATAATATAATAAAAAGATTGGAGGCTTTATGTTAGAAGAAAAACTATTAAAAAAAATAAAAACAATCAATGAAAATTTTATAAATCTAGGCTTCGATTTAGAAGAAGATATTATTGAACTTCTCAATCAAAGAGAAGATATCAAAAATAGAATAGAAAATACTAAATATAAAAAAATGACTTTTTCAAAAGATGAAGAGACAAATTCCTATATTTTAAATTTAGAAGATTGTCAAATAAGTTTCGATATTATAGAAGGGGAAGATGAAGAAGGACCTTGGTTTGAAGTAGAATGTAATATTATTTTCTTTTAAAATTTTTAATTTTACTTTTAGCCATTAAAGGACTTTTTTTAGTATTTTCCAATGTCTTATGATATAATATAGAGTAAAAAAGTATCTTGACAGCCGTATGAGTTCTATCAGCTCAATAAACACAGGCTCTTCGAACCAATACGGACATCAGAGACTAATAAGCATTTAAATTTATACTTTCCTTATAAATAAAAAATAAAGAGGTGATTTAATGAAACCAATAGTTGCAATAGTTGGGAGACCAAATGTTGGAAAATCGACATTGTTTAATAATTTAATTGGAGATAAAATAGCAATAGTCGATGACTTACCAGGTGTTACAAGAGATAGATTATATAGAGATACAGAATGGAGCGGTTCTGAGTTTGTTATTGTTGATACTGGAGGACTTGAACCTAGAAATAATGATTTTATGATGACTAAAATAAAAGAGCAAGCTGAAGTTGCTATGAATGAAGCAGATGTTATTCTGTTTGTTGTTGATGGTAAAGCTGGTCTTAATCCACTTGATGACGAAATTGCTTATATTTTAAGAAAGAAAAATAAGCCTGTTATTCTTTGTGTAAATAAAATAGATAATTATTTTGAACAACAAGATGACATCTATGATTTTTATGGGCTTGGTTTTGAATATCTTGTTCCTATCTCTGGGGGACATAAAGTTAATTTGGGAGATATGCTTGATATAGTTGTTGAAATTATAGGAAAAATAGAATTTCCAGAAGAAGAGGAAGATGTTCTAAAACTTGCTGTAATAGGTAAACCTAATGCTGGAAAATCTTCTTTGGTTAATAGACTTTCAGGGGAAGAAAGAACAATAGTTAGTGATATTGCTGGGACAACTAGAGATGCTATCGATACTTTAATTGAATATAAAGATAATAGATATATGATTATAGATACTGCTGGGATAAGAAGAAAGTCTAAAGTTGAAGAAAGTCTAGAATATTATTCTGTATTAAGAGCTTTAAAAACTATAAAAAGAGCTGATGTGTGTATTTTGATGCTTGACGCTAAAGAAGGACTTACAGAACAAGATAAAAGAATAGCAGGTATTGCTGCTGAAGAATTAAAACCTATTATTGTTGTTATGAATAAATGGGATTTAGTAGAAAATAAAAATAATAATACTATGAAAAAATTAAAAGAAGAATTGTATAATGAATTACCTTTCTTGTCTTATGCACCAATAGAATTTGTTTCTGCTCTAACAGGACAAAGGACAACAAATCTTCTTGAAATTTCAGATAGAATTTATGAAGAATACACAAAAAGAATTTCCACTGGTCTTTTAAATACTGTTTTAAAAGATGCTATTCTTATGAATAATCCTCCTACGAGAAAAGGAAGACTGATTAAAATTAACTATGCAACACAAGTATCTGTTGCACCTCCTAAATTTGTTTTATTCTGTAACTATCCAGAATTAATTCATTTTTCATATGCTAGATATATTGAAAATAAATTTAGAGAAGCTTTTGGTTTTGATGGTTCTCCAATTATGATTAGTTTTGAAAGTAAAAGTTCAGATGAATAAAAAATTTTTTTATAAAAATATTTTTTTAAACTTTTTTTACATTACTTTAGTCTAAAAGATATAAATAATAAAAATAAAATTTTTTTCTCTCCCCCCAGATAGAAAAAATTCCGACTCTCTCTTGAGAGTCGGACATTCCCAGTAAAATAATAAAATTATAGATAGATACCCTAATATCAATGCTAATTCCCATTTAAAAGTCCAAGTTCCTTAGGACTTTTTTTTTGTAAATTTATTTTAAAATTATATACAAAATTTGAACTTGTATTTTTTAAATAATATTTTCATCAACACTATTTGACAAATAGCCATTAGTTCAAAGAGCCTATGTTCATTAAGCTCGTAGAACTCATACGGCTGTCAAGAGACTAATTTTTCTATTTAATTTTATACTTTCCTTATAAACAAAAAAACACATCTAAAAGATGTGTTAAAATTCATAAATGGCGCTTCTTGATGGACTCGAACCAACGACACTGCGGTTAACAGCCGCATGCTCTACCGACTGAGCTAAAGAAGCATAATGCTTGGCAAATCCATACTCTCCCAGGCCGCTTCCAGCCAAGTACCATCAGCGTATATGGGCTTAACTTCTAGGTTCGGAATGTTACTAGGTGTACCCCCATAGCTATTCTCACCAAGCAATTTAATT